>NZ_JAESMM010000011.1:0-91344 GCF_017893165.1 Staphylococcus sp. GDX8P54P | reverse complement strand
AGGCGCTTAAATCAAGCTTTTCTCAGTTCTAGTCATCCTTGCGGGCGGGGCCCCAACAAAGAGAATTTCACTAAGAAATTCTACAAGCAAAGCAAGTTGGGAGTCGGGGCCCCAGCAAAGAGAATTTCATCAAGAAATTCTACAAACAAAGCAAGCTGGGAGTGGACGACGAATTTAAAAGAATTCTGTCCCACTTCCTACTCCTTTTTTTAATTTGTATACCAATGAATAATTCTATTCGCACGTTCATTATTTTTTTCAGAGATTGCTTGTGTTCTTGGGATCGTTACATAGTCACGATAATCTTCTGTCCAGTGCTTGGGTAATTTAACAGGTGAATAGTTTCGCCATTTTGTTATCCACTGTTCGGGCAAAGGGCCTTCTTGGATAGGTTCATTCATTAAAGCTAAAAATATATGACTCCACGCTCGAGGTACCACTTGCCAAATATTATAACCGCCACCACCAAACATGAGTACTTTTCCTTTAGTATATAGTTGAGCTAGTTTATTAATGATATATGGTATTTCATATAAAGTTTCTAGTGAACAACTCATATGTGTTAATGGATCTAAATAATGAATATCAACGCCATGCACACTAAGTAGGATGTCAGGTTTATATGCTTGAATCACACTTGTTACGGATTCTTCAAATACCTTTAAATAGTTATCATTTTCTGTATAAGGCTCTAATGGCAAATTTACTGTATATCCATATCCTAAATCCTCACCACGCTCCGTGTAATGCCCTGATCCTGGAAATAAAAATTTACCTGTCTCATGAATGGAATAACACATTATCGTGTTATCTGTATAAAGACTCCATTGTGTACCGTCACCATGATGTGCATCGGTATCAATTACCATCACCCGTTGTTGATATTTTGAAGCAAGGTATTTCGCAGTTATAGCCACGTCATTATAAATACAAAATCCATTCGCGCGTCCAGGAAGACTATGGTGCAAGCCACCGCCTAAGTGACATCCATTTTGTAAATTTCCATTCATTATTTCATCTGCTAAATTTAGCGCACCACCTACAATGCGCGCACTATGTCTATGCATATGCCGAAATTGAAATGTATCATCAGTATTTAAACCATATTTTTGAGCTTCAGATGTGCTTAAAATACCATGTGAAGCGTGTTTAATTGCTTGGATATAATCATATTTATGAATTAAAGCAAGTTCGTCTTCATTTGCTATTCTAGGTTGGATAATTTGCTCATCATTTAATAAGTTCATCATTTGGAGTAATTCTGTCGTTAATTTTAATCGCATTTGATTAAAAGGATGATTATCATTGAAACGATATTTCAATAGTTCATCTGAGTATACATATCCCGTTTTTAAATTTTTTTGCATAAATATCATACCCCTTAAAGTTATAGCAGAAATGGCTAAAATAAAAATCGATTTTTGTAACGTAAATCATCAAAAGATTGTTGTTGGTCTAATGATATCCTTTTCCCAATTCTTGCCATTAGACAATTAGCTGGATGACTTGTGATTTCTGGATCATCTGTAGCAAATACTTCTAAGCCACCTTTAGACATTAACTTTTGCATCATTTTCTTATATTCAAAAACATCAAGTTTTGCATTTTTTAAATCCCAATGCCAGTAGTACTCAGTAGTTAAAACAATGTAATCTTCAAATTCATCTTGAGTGAGACTTAACGCAATAAGTTCGCCACCAAGATGAAATTGTCTATAATTACGTTGTACTTCTATTGCACCTAACTCTAATAAATAAGGCAATTGACCTTCAGCCCATCTTTCAAAGTCGTCAGGATAGTGATAGGTGACATAACCGATAATATACTTATCTTCTCGAGCTATATAAATGCGTCCCTCTGGCAATTGAGTTATTTCAAGTAAAGCTTCAAACTGGTCATTTGAAGGTCTAAAGGCATTTAATGATTCGTCGAAAGAAAGCGTTTTCAAATATTGATATGAAACAGGCCCTTCAATTGTGAAATGCTTATCTTTTATTGTAAGGTGCTTGGTTACATGCGTTTTGATATGTTTCATTAATCTCACTCCCAATACGAACTACTATTATAGTTATTTTATATTTATTTAGAGAAATAAACAAATTAAATTGTAATAATTATCTAAAAATTTTGAATAACACAAAAATTAATGTATAATACTTTTTAAAGAAAGCGATTTCATTAAACAAGGGGGAGTTTACAATGAAAGTAGAAGTGTTTGAAAGCGAGAAAGGTAATTATAATTTACAAGATTATGAAAAAACTTATCAAGACTTTGATTGGGACGAAGTGAAAAAAGCTTTCTCATGGAATGAAACTGGAAAAATTAATATGGCTTATGAGTGCATAGATCGCCATGTCGATAATGGCAAAGGTGAAAAAATTGCACTTAACTATAGAGATGAAAAGCGTAAAGAACAATATACGTTTAAAGAATTAAAAGTATTATCAAATAAAGCTGCAAATGTATTAGTTGATAAAGCAAATGTTCAAAAAGGGGATCGTGTGTTTATCTTTATGCCTAGAACACCTGAACTCTATTTTGCTTTTCTTGGTATTTTAAAGATAGGTGCTATCGTGGGACCTCTATTTGAAGCCTTTATGGAAAAAGCAGTGACGGATAGGTTAGATAATAGTGAGGCAAAAGTTATTATTACGACAAACAGTTTAGTTAATCGAATTCCTAAGGAGAAATTACCACATCTTGAGACGATTATAGTCGTTGATGAGGATGTAGATGAACAATATATAGATTTTAATAAAGAATTGCATCATGCTAGTGAATCATTTGATATCGAATGGTTGAAAGAAGATGATGGACTTATCTTGCATTATACATCTGGTTCTACTGGTCAACCTAAAGGTGTATTACATGTTCAAAAGGCCATGTTACTTCACTATATTTCAGGTAAATACGTATTAGATTTAAAAGAAGATGACATATACTGGTGCACAGCTGATCCTGGATGGGTTACAGGAACATCTTATGGCGTCTTTGCACCTTGGTTAAATGGCGTAACGAATTGTATTGCTGGAGGACGATTCTCACCTGAACAATGGTATAGCATGATTGAAACATTTAAAGTAACGATTTGGTATACTGCACCGACTGCACTAAGAATGTTGATGAGTGCGGGTGATGATATCGTTGAGAAATATGATTTATCATCATTACGTTCAATATTATCAGTAGGTGAGCCTTTAAACCCTGAAGTTATAAAATGGTCTAAAGATGTTTACGATAAACGCGTGTTAGATACATGGTGGATGACTGAAACAGGCGGACATATGATTGTAAATTACCCTGCAGTTGATGTTAAATTAGGCTCAATGGGTAAACCACTCCCAGGTATTGAAGCTGCTATTGTTGATGATTCAGGTAATGAGTTACCACCAAATCGAATGGGTAATTTAGCTATCAAGAAAGGTTGGCCATCAATGATGTATTCAATTTGGAAGAACCCTGAAAAATATGACTCATATTTCATTGGCGATTGGTATGTATCTGGAGATTCTGCGTATCAAGATGAAGATGGTTATTTCTGGTTCCAAGGACGCGTTGATGATGTCATTATGACTGCTGGTGAGCGTGTGGGTCCTTTCGAAGTAGAATCTAAATTGGTTGAACATGAAGCGGTTGCGGAAGCTGGGGTTATCGGTAAGCCAGATCCAGTCAGAGGTGAAATTATCAAAGCCTTTATTTCATTACGACAAGGTTATGAACCATCTGACGAATTAAAGACAGAAATTCGTAAGTTTGTTAAAGAAGGATTATCAGGTCATGCAGCACCAAGAGAAATAGAATTTAAAGATAAATTACCAAAAACACGTTCAGGTAAAATTATGAGACGTGTATTGAAAGCTTGGGAGCTTAACTTAGATGCAGGTGATTTAAGTACAATGGAAGATTAAATCATTTATTAGACAAGATCTGGGACATAATTCCTAGTCAAATAACCAGCGAATGAGTTTTTACAACTTCATTTGCTGGTTTCTTTATTTACATTAATTCGTATTGTTACTTTACTTGTCCAACTTGCTTAATTTGTAAATCTATTTTGAGATAGTCTTTGTTTGGGCTCAATGATTAACTACATTCTACTATCCATTTTAGATCACATGATTTAAGAGATTTTGTTCTTAGAATTATTAAATTACTGTTCAATTTAGAAATAATCGTTCTAAATTTTAAATAAAGTAATAATGTATTTTTACCTAAAAAGTTAATGATTTACATTCAGTATATATTTAAATTAGTTGATTTATCATAAAATTAAGTTAAATTTTACACAAATCATTGGAAACGCTCTCAAAAATTCGACATCGCTTTCATTGTTAGTTATTATTAGTATGTAAGGTTAAAAGAAACCTTAAAACATTTGTTTGAGGTATTCTTACATAAATCAAACTAAAATTAATAAGGGGTTGAAATAAGTTGGCACATTTATCAGATTTAGACATTGCTAATCAATCAGAACTTAAACCTATTGGAGAAATCGCTAAAAAAGCTGGCATCCCAGCAGATGCTTTAGAACAATATGGTCACTATAAAGCTAAGATTGATATCAATCAAATCAAACCTAAAGACAACAAAGGGAAAGTCGTTTTAGTAACTGCTATGAGTCCTACGCCAGCAGGTGAAGGTAAATCTACAGTTACAGTTGGATTATCTGATGCGTTCAACGAATTAAATAAAAATGTAATGGTCGCTTTACGTGAACCAGCATTAGGACCTACATTTGGTATTAAAGGTGGGGCAACTGGTGGTGGTTATGCACAAGTATTACCAATGGAAGACATTAACTTACACTTCAATGGTGACTTCCATGCCATTACTACTGCTAACAATGCGTTATCTGCATTTATAGACAACCACATCCATCAAGGTAACGACTTAGGCATTGATGTACGTCGTGTTGAATGGAAACGTGTATTAGACATGAACGACCGTGCATTACGTCATGTGAACGTTGGTTTAGGTGGACCTACAAATGGTGTACCACGTGAAGATGGCTTCAACATTACAGTTGCTTCAGAAGTAATGGCTATCTTATGTTTAGCTCGTAATATTAATGACTTAAAAGAAAAAATTAGTCGTATTACTATCGGCTATACTCGCGACCGTAAACCAGTTACAGTTGCTGACTTAAAAGTTGAAGGTGCATTAGCAATGATTTTAAAAGATGCTATTAAACCTAACTTAGTTCAAACAATTGAAGGTACACCTGCATTAGTTCATGGTGGACCATTCGCAAATATTGCACATGGTTGTAACTCTATTTTAGCTACAGAAACTGCACGTGATCTTGCAGATATCGTTGTAACTGAAGCAGGATTCGGTTCAGACCTTGGTGCTGAGAAATTTATCGACATCAAAGCTAGAGAAGCTGGCTTCGAACCATCAGCAGTCGTATTAGTTGCAACAGTTCGTGCGCTTAAAATGCATGGTGGCGTAGCAAAAGATGATCTTAAAGAAGAAAACGTTGAAGCTGTAAAAGCTGGTATCGTTAACTTAGAACGTCACGTTAATAACATCCGTAAATTCGGAGTTGAACCAGTTATCGCATTAAATGCATTTATTCATGATACTGATGCAGAAACTGAAGCTGTAAAAGCTTGGGCTAAAGAAAATAACGTTAGAATCGCTTTAACTGAAGTTTGGGAAAAAGGCGGTAAAGGTGGCGTTGAATTAGCTAACCAAGTATTAGAAGTTATCGAACAACCAAATGATTTCAAATTCTTATATGATTTAGATCAATCATTAGAAGAAAAAATTGAAACAATCGTAAAAGATATTTACGGTGGTTCTTCAGTAACATTCAGTAAAAAAGCTAAAAAACAATTAAAAGAATTTACTGATAATGGATGGGGTAAATATCCAATCTGTATGGCTAAAACACAATATTCATTCAGTGATGACGCTACTGCATTAGGAGCACCAACTGATTTTGATATTACAATTAGAGAATTAGAAGCTAAAACAGGTGCAGGATTTATTGTTGCCTTAACAGGTGCAATTATGACTATGCCTGGATTACCTAAGAAACCAGCTGCGTTAAATATGGACGTTACAGAAGATGGTCATGCAGTAGGTTTATTCTAAAGCAATAATATATAGTAAATAAAAATTATATGTATACGAAGATACATGATTAAATCTGTCGACAAAGTGTTACACTTTGTCGGCTTTTTTAATGAGCAATGTATGAAAATAAAATGTATAAAATAAAACTACTCTATAGTTAAGATGAAATTATGCAGGTTGATGATTCGTTAATTCAGGATTTGTTAATAAATGATGGTAGATATGATATCGCTTGGCATGACGATATTCTTCTTTGTTAATTACACCTTCAACGAGCATGCGCTTTAACACATAATGTTGACGATCGACACTAATTTTAACCGCTTTATATGGTTTTAATTCACCATTTTCTTCATATGGCGTATAAACATAAGGACTCTGTAATAAGCCGATAAGATAAGCAGATTGGGCAATGTTTAAGTCTTTCGGAGGTATACCAAATAAGCTGTATGACGCTGATGCGATACCTGTAATATTATTGCCTTCATAATCTCTACCAAAAGGTACAATATTTAAATATGTATAAATAATCTCATTCTTTGATAATAATTTTTCTAAACGCATTGCCAATATAAGTTCGTTTGCTTTACGACTATATGTTTTTTTACTTGATAATACCTGATTTTTAACTAGTTGTTGGGTTATTGTACTACCACCAGAACTTTGATCAAGATCAAATACATCTTGAATCATCGCACGTACGAGCGCTTTCGGCAAAATACCATTATGTTTAAAGAACATGGTATCTTCTGAAGAGGTAAGTGCTTTGATAACATTTGGATTAACGTGTTTTGGACCGACGATAAGAGAATTTTCGGATTTGTCATATTCCTCTAACACATTAGAATTATTATGATTTATTAAATCATCACCGGCAAAGTGAAGTACTTTTTGTTGTAATTCACTATCACTTATTTGAGATGATTCATGTGTTAAGTGATTAAAGTAGATGACTGTTCCTATAAATCCAATCATGCTCACCAATAAACCAACACTAAATAAGCCTACAATGATATGTTTTACTTTTTTGTAGGATTTTTCAAATGTATTAAACTTTGAGTCTCTATTTGTGTTGGTTGACATCCTTTTCATCTTAAACCTCCTAAAATTTAAGTATAGTATATCATATTCGCATATTTGACTTTTATATTTTTTATACTTATAATTAATTACAATTCAATATCTTTTGGATATGAGGACAAGTAATATATTTGTGATTTTCAGAGAGTTAGTGGTTGCTGTGAACTAATAATTACGCTTATATGAATACACCTTATGATGAATTATCCAACGTTTTATTAATGAACGTATCATTGATAAAGTGAATAGCTATTTGCTATTTAAGTATGGTGGTAACGTGCTCAAGCGCCCTTACATGTTGTATGTGTAAGGGCGCTTTTTATTTTACCTTAAATAGAGTATCAATCATCAATGATTAATAAATCAATATATATAGGAGGAATAAATTATGACTAATGCATTAATTGAAGAACTACAATGGAGAGGCTTAATTTATCAACAAACTGATGAAAAAGCGATTGAAGAACTGTTAAATAAAGAACAAATTTCATTATATTGTGGTGCTGATCCAACAGCCGATAGTTTACATATCGGCCATTTATTACCATTTATGACTTTACGTCGTTTCCAAGAACATGGTCATAAACCAATTGTATTAATTGGTGGTGGAACAGGTATGATTGGTGACCCATCTGGGAAATCTGAAGAGCGTGTATTACAAACTGAAGACCAAGTAGAAGCTAATGTTAAAGGTATTAGTGATCAAATGCATAGATTATTTGAATTTGGTTCTGACAAAGGTGCGGTACTCGTTAATAATAAAGATTGGTTAAATCAAATTTCATTAATCGATTTCTTAAGAGATTATGGTAAGCACGTTGGTGTGAACTATATGTTAGGTAAAGATTCAATACAATCTCGTCTTGAAAATGGTATTTCATACACTGAGTTCACATATACAATACTACAAGCAATTGATTTCGGACATTTAAATCGTGAATTAAATTGTAAACTGCAAGTAGGTGGTTCTGACCAATGGGGAAATATCACAAGTGGTATTGAATTAATGCGTCGTATGTATGGTCAAACTGAAGCTTATGGCTTAACTATTCCATTAGTGACGAAATCGGATGGTAAGAAATTTGGTAAGTCAGAATCAGGTGCAGTTTGGTTAGATGCTGATAAAACAAGTCCATACGAATTTTATCAATTTTGGATTAATCAATCAGATGATGATGTCATTAAGTTCCTAAAATACTTTACATTCCTAGATAAAGATGAAATTGATCGTTTAGAACAATCTAAAAATGAACAACCTCATTTAAGAGAAGCACAAAAAGCATTAGCAGAAAGCGTGACAGAATTTATCCACGGAAAAGAAGCATTAAATGATGCTATTCGTATTTCTCAAGCGTTATTTAGCGGTGATTTAAAATCATTATCAGGTAAAGAATTAAAAGAAGGTTTCAAAGATGTACCACAAGTTGAATTATCAACTGAAACTACAAACATCATTGACGCATTAATTGAAACAGGAATTGCATCATCTAAACGTCAAGCACGCGAAGATGTTAATAACGGTGCGATTTATATTAATGGTGAGAGACAACAAAACGTGGACTTTGAATTAAGTGACGATGATAAAATTGATAATGAATTCACAATTGTTCGTCGTGGTAAGAAAAAATATTTCATGCTTAATTATAAATAAGCATTTTAAGTGAATGGGCAATGTAGCACAGTATTTACGATGATGCTACTTGCCCTTATTTTATGAAATGTTATTCAAATATAGTTATAATGAATATACTATAAGAACATAAAGAAGTGATGAAATGACAAATAATAAAGAAGAAATATTAATGAATAGCTTTAGAGATTTATTTAACAAAATAGGTTGGTTAAATAAAGATAAAATGGAACAAGCGCTTAAAGGATATAAGCCTTCGGAAGTCCACTGTATTGAAGCAATCAAAGAATATCAGAAACCTAATGTAAGGTATTTAGCGCATAAGTTATTTATGACGAGAGGTGCTATTAGTAAATTAACTAAGCGATTGCAACAAAAAGGATTAATTGAAAGTTTTAAAAGTGAAGATAATAAAAAGGAAATTTATTTTAAGTTGACTCATGAAGGTGAGAAAGTCTATCGCATTCACGCTGAACTACATGAAACATTTCAAGATAGAGATCAAACGGTTTTTGATAGTATGACTGAAGATGAATTTAAAAATATGATGACGTTTATAGAAAGATATAATGACCATTTAGACCAACTTATAGAACAGCAACAACGTACGCTTTAATTGTTAGAGTGGAATAATGAATTCGTAGCGAATTTTATTCCGCTCTTTTTTATATTTTGTTGACAAGGAAACAAAAAAGGTGTATATTTTGTTGACATGGAAACAATATACAGGAGGGTTCTAATGTCGAAAGTTAATGAACGTCAAGTTTCAAGAGAAATAATGATTGCTGCTTGGGCAATTGCATTAGGGGCTATAGCACCTATGTTAGATTCAACAATGATTAATATAGCAATTAAACAGTTAAATCATACATTTGGTACAACGCTCGATATCGTACAGTGGGGAATAACAGGTTATGTTCTTGCACTAGCGTTAATTATTCCAATAGCAGGGTGGTTGGTCAATCAATATAATGGAAAGTACGTATTTATTTCTGCTTCGATACTATTTGGGATGACATCAGTTTTAGCTGGTATCAGTTGGAATGTTGAGAGCTTTATTATATTTAGAATTATTCAAGGTATGTCTGCAGGCGTTATTACAACGTTAATGTTTACATTATTGATTAAGACAACAGGTCAAGACCATATTGGAAAAGTAATGGCAATTGTAAGTACACCTATGATTTTTGGACCTATTTTAGGACCAGTAATCGGTGGTGTTATCATTCATTTTGTGTCTTGGCGTTGGATGTTTTTTATTAATGTTATCGTGGTCATCGTTGCGATTCTTTTACAAATGAAATATTTACCAAACTTTAAGCCTTTAAATAAAGAGAAGTCTATTGATATGATTGGTGTTATTTTATTAGGATTAATCAGTATTTCTATGATTTATGGTTTGACGAAAGCGAGCGACTATCATAGTTTTTACAATACGACGACAATGGTTCTCTTAGTTGTAAGTTGTATTTTCATTATGTTGTATTTTGTTTATAACAAAATGAAGGATGATAATACAATATTACCTATTTCTCTATTCAAAAGAAGAAATTACACTGCATCATTCATAGGTCTCTTTCTTTCTAACATCGGTATCATGGGGCCAATGGTCATTATTCCATTATACTTTCAGACTTTTAAGCAGTTTTCGCCAATTGAAGCTGCTCTAGCACTGATACCACAGGGTCTGGGTATGCTTATTACAAGACCCTATATTGGTAAAGTTATTGATCAATTTGGTGCTAAATGGGTTGTTATTATCAGTGTTATTATCTCAATGTTTGGTTCAGTACCTTTATTATTTATAACTGAACATACAAGCATAGTTGTTCTATCATTGATACTCTTCTTAAGAGGTTGTAGTGTTGGTGGTATTAATTTAGGTCTCACTACGGATGCCTATATGGGGATGGATGAGCATAAATTGGCTGAAGCTGGTGTTGGTATTAATATGATTGAAAATGTTGGTTCAAGTTTCGGAACGGCCTTTATAGCAACAGTGCTTTCACTTGTAGTAAATCGATTAGGTTCTTCAATGGCGAATAATATCATTGCTTATCACGCTGGATTTTTAGTATCAGTTATAACTTTAATTCTTCTTGTGATTCCAGCGTTATTTTTAACTCAAAAATCGAAAAAGACGGTATAAACAATGTGATAAAAGAAAATAGGGGTGGAACAAAATTCTTTACGAATTTATTGTTCCACCCCCGCATGGGAGACTAAAGTTGAGAACCTTTATTTTATAGCTTTTGCTCAAAATCAGTCAGTAACTATAGATTGGCTAGATAATCACATTATATTAATATCATTATCTTAGCCTGATTTATATATATTATGTTACTTCCTACTGTATAAACTGACTATTGCCACTAAATTCTGACTCAGAATTTGATGATTGATTTGATGATGTAGCGGCTGATTGACTTTTAAGTTTTACATTGACGTTTAATGTTTTACCGTCACGAATAACCGTAAGTTTTGCTGTTTCGCCAGGCTTCTTATTTTGATATAGATATGTTCTTAAATCTGTGTCTTCTTTAACATTTTTGTCATCTATTTTTGTGATAATATCGCCTGTTTTTAATTCACTTGAACCACTTACTTTTGCAACATAAATTCCATCATCACGATCTGTATTTAATTCTTTTTTATATGAATCAGGTATATCACTTAAATTTAGTAAACCGATACCGATAGAAGGACGTTCGATTTTACCATGTTTAACTAGTTGTTCAATTGTAACTTTAACTTCATTACTTGGAATAGCAAAACCAATACCTTCTACTTGTTCGGCAGCTATTTTCATAGAATTGATGCCGACCAAGTTACCATTAATATCCACTAGTGCACCGCCAGAGTTACCAGGGTTGATCGCAGCATCTGTTTGTAAGACGTTAACTTTCGTACCACCTGAAGTCGTATTAGATTCGATTGTACGCTCATTGGCTGAAATAATACCTGAAGTTACTGAATTTGCAAATTCAAGACCTAATGGATTACCCATTGCAAAGACGCTATCTCCAGTTTGTACTTTAGAAGAATTTGCAAATTTAATCGATTTAATACCTTTCGTATTATCTATTTTTAAAACTGCAATATCTGAAACGCTATCTTTACCGATTAATTTTGCCTCAACTTGCTTACCACTATGAAGTTGCACTTTTATCTCAGAAGCACCACTTATAACATGTGTATTTGTCACAATATAAGCAGAATCGTTATCGATTTGGTAGATTACACCTGAACCTATACCGGCTTCTTCTGATTTTGATGATGATTTACCTTGTAAAAAATCTTCCAAACCATTGGCTTTCTGCATGTTGATGACACCAACAATCGCAGGAGAAACATCTTTTATCATTGCATTGACGGATTTGTATTTATCACTTTTTCCGTCTAGCACATTGCCACCTTTACTATTACTGGCTTCTTGAACTTGTGCGCCACCGTTATCGATTCCGACTAACCCCATTATTTTACTAGCTCCCAATACAAGTAATGCACCAATTATACCAGCAACTAATGCCACAATAACGGTTTTAAACCACGGAAATTTTGGCTTTCCAGGTTGAGGTTGCTGATAGGTGCTATGATTGGATTGATTTTCTTGATTAAATTCAGACATTTTTAACCTCCATTATAATATTAACCCTTTATTTAATTATGAAAGTTTTGATGAAATAATGCCAGTAATCCACCATCAGACTTTAGATGTATCTTTTGAAAAGTTGTTCAGAAATAAGGATAATGATAAAATCAATAAAGTATATATTTCAATAAGCAGGTGACATAATGTATCAATTTATCAGTAAACTATTAGATTTGATATTAGTCAAAATGGCTAAATCTTTGTATGTGATCGGTAAGGAGAATATTCCTAAAGATAATAAATTCGTCGTGACATGTACACACGAAAGTTATAATGAAGTAATCATGTTAGGAATGGCTTTAGTACCGAATGAAATTCATTATATGGCTAAGAAAGAATTATTTAAGAATAAATGGTTTGGCCAATTTTTAACTTTATTAAATGCGTTTCCTGTAGATCGCGAAAATCCAGGGCCAAGTACACTAAAAAGACCAGTCAATTTATTAAAAGACAATAAAACAGTAGGTATTTTCCCAACTGGACATCGTACTTCTGTTGAAGGTGCGCCATTAAAACGAGGTGCTTCAACGATTGCAATGTTAGGTAAAGCACCTATTTTACCAGCTGCGTATGTTGGACCAACAAAATTACACGGTTTAATTACAGGGCAGGCACTAATTAAATTTGGAGAACCTATTTACCCATCTGATATACCTAAAGATTTAAAGAGAAATGAGAAGATAGACTATCTCACTCATGAAATCGAGACACGTACAGCACAATTACAAAAAGAATTACATTTAATTCAAGATAGTTTAAATAAATAGAATGATATCGTTAGATGAATGTAGAACGATTGCAAAGAGTCTGGGACATCATTCCTAGAGAAATAGCCAGTAAATGCGTTTTAACAAACGCATTTACTGGTTTCTTTCTTTACAATACTTGATATTGTTGGCTCGCTTGCCCAACGTGCTTTGCTTGTAGAAACTGATTAACTCAGTTTCTCTGTGTTGGGGTCCTTCTTATGGGACAGCTTCATTCTGTAGTCCTCAAAAGAAATGCTTAGATGAACATTTACTCATTCTGTTGTGATGCTTGCCTAGGGGGATGGGTCGAGCCGCGGTTTTGTAAAGTAGTTCTTAGATAGATATTCACTCTATTAAGTTGTTTCGCTTTCCTGTGGGAAAGGCTCGTGCCTGTAGTCACTCGACACTTTCTTTTCCACTAGGAGTCTACACAACTACACTTCGTCATCTATCTTAGAACTACTTACGCAAGTGCAGTTGCACTTGTGTTCAATAAATAAGGTGCTAAGAGTCATCCAAGGTCATTCGTAGTTCATCTTTAGAATTTCTTACATAAGTGTGCTAGCACTTATGTTCATTAATAATCAACGCAAGCGTCTTGTCACAATACGTTGTATTTATATGTATTTTTAAATTGAAATACTAAAAAATATAATATGACTCAACTTACTCTACGAATAGAAACTCCAGTGCTTATTCCCCAAAATGATATTTCATATCATGTAAAAGATATTGTTGAAACAATTCCTGACAATGAATTAGAAGACTTCAGACATCACTGTGGTGCAACATCATACAATCCTAAAATATGGGATGTTTATAAAAGATAAAATAAAAAATATAAAAGTGACAGGTTTAATACTTAAATTTTGGAGTATGACGAAATTAATGATGAATCCATTTGCCCGAATAATCAACGACTAGGTTTTAAAAGATATACCTATCGCCATGATAAGTATGGTTTTAAATGAAACTTCAAGTTATATGAATGTGATGTTTGTTCAGAATGTCCGCTGAAGAATCAATGTATAAACTTTAATTCAAAATGAAAATAAAAAATAATGAAGCATTATAAATGGGAATATTTTAAATCCCGAATTAACAAAAAGCTTTCAAAACCAGAACAAAAAATATCTACAGTCAAAGAAAATTTATGTGGAGTAGATTTTTGGATTTATGAAGGTGATTTTAGGTTTCACTCGGATGTCTGTTCGAGGGATAGATAAAGCTAAAAGAGAACTAGGATTTGTGCTAATGGCACTTAATATAAGAAAAGTAACAGTTCAACGAGCTGAAAATAATCAAAAAAATTATAATAAAGACAATTTCTATATTATTTCAAAAGAAATTGTCTTTATTTACTTATCCAAGAGCCTTATGTCCCGGACCCTTGATTTACAATGATTTAATTAAGATCAAATGTAGTATTGTAATATTAAACACGTCAGCACAAAAGGGGCTAAGACAGAGTTTGAAAATTACTTATGTAAATAAGTCTAAATTGAAAACCAGTAAGTTATTTGATAAAGGATTTAAGTAAACTCAAAAACAAGAATAAGTATTCAAACAATACGATTTTTCAATCAACGGGCATTTTTGATAAGTATTTAAAATAATAAAATTATTTTAAATTTTACAATAAATTAAAAATGTAGCTACAAAATGATGTTAATATAAATTTGTGTACAACATAGAATTACATGAATATTTATCAATCTCGTATTTTATTTATAAACTAGGGGGCTTTGAATATGAAAAAAACAAATATTTTAGCATCATCAACTTTAGCAGGAGCATTGTTATTTGCAGGAGTGGGAGTACATCAAGCAAACGCTGCTGAAAGTGAAGTAACAGCTAACAATGCTGTAGCCATTGGAAGTAGTGTTTTGGCGGAACATGGGGACAGTCCAGAGAAACTAAATTTTAATAAACCACAAGATAAGGGGGATTATTATTTAATTCTTTTTGGTAATAAGTCTGGACATGGTTCAGGTGCTATTGAAGTTTACAAAGACGGTTTAGTTAAAGTTGGATCAGGTGCAGCTGCTGGAACTGAAAACGGAGAAATGACTAATGTAGGCTACTATCAATTTGATACAGCACAAGAAAATACATCTAATAATGTTGCAAATGACAATTCAAATAATGAACAACAAAATCAAGCAACTAATGATAATGTGCCTTCACAAAACAATCAAACTCAAAATTCAACTGTTGGTGAAGAAAATAGTAACACACAACAACAAAATCAAGCTACAACAAAAGCATTACCTGAATCAGGCGAACAATCTAATTCTAGTTTAGTTACTATCATCGCTTCAGTATTATTAGCAGCTGGTTCATTATTAACATTTAAACGTTTCAATACTAATAAATAGAAATTCTCAAACAATTTAAATCTTTGTGTATAATTTTGATTTGAAAAAGTAGTCTGGGACATAAATTATATAGTAATGCTATTTATCAAATTCGCAGTAGCTGACTGAACTGAGAAGGCGCTTCAATCAAGCTTTTCTCAGTTCTAGTCATCCATGCGGGGGTGGGACGACGAATTCAAAAGAATTCTGTCCCGCTCCCTTTTCATTTTAATAAAACCTAATTAAAATTATCAGAAAGAGAAATATTTTTGACAATTTAATAATAATAAATTTTCATAAAATGATTTAAAATTGACACATCAAAACCGCTTACATTTATGGTAAATTAATAAAGGAACTGTATACATAGTATAGTTATCGATAAAATAATTGAATATCGTACGTATTGGGAGTGAACGGAATGTTTAAGTTTTTTCAAAAATTAGGTAGATCCTTAATGCTGCCTGTTGCTGTATTACCTGCAGGTGCAATTATTGTTGGTATCGGTAATTTGCTTAAAGCACTAAATGTTTTACCAACAATATCACTATTCTTCACTACTGTAGGATCAGCCATATTGGGCCAACTTGGTCTTATCTTCGCAATTGGTGTAGCAATAGGCATGGCTAAGAAAAACGATGGTGCAGTAGCATTAGCAGGTGCATTAGGATATGCACTGGTTGTAAAAGTATTATCTCCAGAGTTCATCGCACCATTATTTAACATCAAAGTAAGTGCTGTCAACGATGGATTTAGTAAGATGGATAATTCAAATGTATTTATAGGTATTATTATAGGATTAATTGCAGCATACTGTTATAACAAATTCAGTGATGTTGAATTACCAACAGCATTATCATTCTTTAGTGGTAAGCGTTTAGTTCCAATTATGACTGTTTTTTATTGTACATTTTTAATTGCGATTTTACTATTTGCTTGGCCATTTATTTACTCTGCAATTGTAGCTTTTGGTAAATGGCTAATTGGTTTTGGACCATTTGGGGCATTTTTATACGGCTTCTTCAACCGACTATTAATTCCTACTGGACTTCACCATGCATTAAATGCAGTGTTCTGGTTTGATACAGCAGGCATAAATGATATCGGCAAGTTCCAAACTGGACAAGATGCTATTAAAGGTATTACTGGTCGATATCAAGCAGGATTTTTCCCAATTATGATGTTTGGTATGCCTGCCGCAGCGCTAGCAATGTATCATACTGCTGAATCAAGTCAGAAGAAACAAGTGTATGGTTGGTTTGTAGCAAGTGCTATTTCAGCATTTATGGTCGGCGTAACAGAACCGATTGAATTTGCGTTTATGTTTGTTGCACCAGTATTATTTGTGATTCATGCGTTATTAACAGGTTTATCATTATTTGTTGCTGCATTATTCCACTGGACAGCAGGCTTTTCATTTAGTGCAGGCTTAATCGATTATGCATTATCGTTAATTAATCCTGTTGCTAACCACCCGTTAATGATTCTGGTTCAAGGGATTGTATTTTTCGCGCTATATTACTTTATCTTTAGATTTGTTATTAAAATATTTAATCTTAATACAATTGGACGTGGCGATAATTTATTAGCGGATCCTACAGCTAATACAACTGAAAATGAAGATACAAAAGCTTCATCAAGTAAAAGTAAGTATTATCAATCTGCAAGTCAAATTCTTGAGGGGTTAGGTGGTAGTGACAATATTACTACGCTAACAAATTGTGCTACAAGATTAAGAATGGAATTAAAAGATAATTCCATAATTGATGAACAAAAAATTAGAAATGCTGGCGCAGTAGGTGTGACAAAAAGTGGTCAACATTCAGCACAAGTCATCATCGGCACACACGTACAACAAGTTGCGGATGAAATAGAAAAACAACTATAAATTGAAGAGAATCATTTTAAAAGTACGTCGACAGACAAAATATGTCTTAGTGATTTGATAAGATATAAGCATATTGATAAATATATGTTGTTCAACTAACTGATGAATTTTAGGAGGCACCTATAATTCATCAGTTTTTTTATAATAGCAATATTGACATTAAGTGTGAAGGCGTTAAGATTATAAGTATCAGAATATTCAAAAATAATGGAGCGAAAAAGCTATGAAATCAATACTATTTGATGTAGATGGTGTATTCTTAAGTGAAGAACGTTGCTTTGATACGTCAGCACTAACAATTGAAACATTACTTAAAAGTGAACAATTTTTAGGTATGGGGAAATCTTTTAAACTAAATGAATTAAATGATCAGCGTATTACTAAAATACGCAACAATATTTTTAAAAATGATATCATTCTAAATCGATTAAAATCGATGGGGTTAAATTCAAATTGGGATATGTTATTTGTCGTTTTTAGTATTCACTTTATACAACTGTTGAAACAACTTTCATTACAAGAACGAGAAGAGATATTAAACGAAAGTCATATCTCTGCTACAAGCATGCGCGAAATTCAACCATTCATCGACAAAGCGTATCAAATTAATTATGAATTGCCTATTGCGTTTATGAATCAAAGTCAAAGTGGTAAAGATAATATTTATGCAGAACTAGAACGCTATGCGATGGAACAGTTAAGTGTTAAAGATGCGAGTTTCTTCAAGCTGAAAGGACCATTATGGTATCTTACGAGAGACGTATACCAAGAGTTATACTTAGGATCTAACTTATTTGAACAAGTCGAACAAAAGCAACCGACGCTACATGGCATAGACGGCTTTATTTATCACGAAACTGTGCTAAGACCTGTTGAAGAAATTCAATCATTGCTTAATATGTTACAAGAGAAGGGCTATCATCTTGCTATTGCCACAGGTAGACCTAGAACTGAAACGTTAGTACCATTTGAATCACTCGGAATTAAATCATTCTTTTCAGATCAACATATTGTGACTGCAAGTGACGTAATGCAAGCTGAGAATGACTATCCTGACTTTGTACCACTTGGCAAGCCCAATCCGTTTTGTTATATTGCGACGTTAAATGGAAATAAAAAAGAAAATTATAAACAGTACATCACGGAACAAAATCACATAGTTAATAAAGAAGATGTAGTGGTAGTTGGAGATTCATTGGCAGATTTATTTTGTGCTAAGCAAATAGGTGCCACATTTATTGGTACATTAACAGGGTTGAAAGGGCAAGACGCACGTGAGGAATTAGAACATTATGAAGCGGATTATATCTTCGACCATATAGGTTTAATTAAGGATATTTTATGCTAAAGTTGAAATTTTAAGTGATTAAATTGTAAATTATAAATATTAAAAACCCCTTAATGATATAACGAAATCAATCATTAAGGGGTATAATTATGTGGATTCATAAGTTGTTTAATCTTAACTTAAGATAATTTATTTAACTGAAAGCGTAGTACCGTAAATTTTATTAAAACCACCTAACTGGTATAATGATTCAATGATTTCCTCTGTGACAGGTTGGTCAATAGATAATACCATCATGGCTTGGCCACCTTGTTCGTTTCTTCCTAATGACATTGATGCAATATTTATATGATGTTCACCTAATAATTGACCAGTCAAACCAACGATGCCAGGTTTATCACCATGATAAGAAACAAGTTGATAAGCATTTGGTTTAAAATCAACTGAGTAATTATTAATACGTACAATGCGTGCTCCGAAACCAGCAATGACAGTGGCACCAATTTTAACTTCTTCTGAATCACTAATTAAGTGAACTTGAATATAATTGCTGAAAGTACCTTGTGATGCTCGCTTCTCTACGTTTCGTGTAACACCTTGTTCATTTAATAGTGCGAATGCATTAATGATATTGACACGGTCACCTAAATCTTGTTCTAATATTCGCTTAACAATTGAACGAGTAATTAAATCTGTTTCTTGTTTGGCTACATCACCATTGAATGTGACTTTGATTTCTCTTGGTGCACCATCAATCAATTGAATGGCTAATTCACCAGATAACTCACCAATATCAATCCATTGTTGTGTTATGTCATCTATATCATTGAAACTAATTTTAGGTGCATTGACTGCATGAGTGACATTTCCCTTTTCCAAAATATCTATTATTTCTTCTGAAACTGAAACTGCTACTTTTTCTTGAGCTTCTACTGTTGATGCGCCTAAATGCGGTGTCACAATAATTTTCTCGTGATCTATTAGCGGTGAATCGGTAGGTGGTTCATGTTCAAAGACATCTAGTGCAGCCCGCGCAATTTGGTTGTGATTCAGTGCATACAATAATGCTTCTTCATCGATAATGCCACCTCGAGCAACATTAATAATTTGTAACGTTGGTTTTGCTTTTGAAAAGAATTCAGCATTAACGATACCTTTTGTTTTAGGTGTTAATGGTGTATGAACAGTTACAAAGTCAGCTTGCTTTGCGATTTCGTCAATAGTAGCAAGTTTAACACCGAGTTGTTGCGCTTTATCTTCAGTAAGGTAGGGGTCATAAGCTAATACGTTCATACCGAAACTTTGAAGGCGTTGTGCTACACCGATACCAATTCGCCCAGCGCCAATGACACCTAATGTTTTTTGATACAGTTCTACCCCTTTGAATGCTTTACGATCCCACGCTTTACTTTTTAAAGATGCGTGCGCTTGAGGAATATTGCGAGCCATCGCTAAAATCATCGCTACTGAATGTTCTGTTGCAGAGATGGTATTTCCATCAGGTGCATTAATTACAAGTATACCTTGTAGTGTAGCTGCATCAATATCAATATTGTCTACACCAACACCAGCTCGTGCAATCACTTTCAAGCTACTAGCGTGTTTAATCACTTGTTGGGTAACTTGAGTTTGGCTTCGAACGATTAAGCCTTCATAATCACCTATAATATTGATTAAAGCTTGTTCATCTAAATCCGTCTTAATATCTACGTTAAAATCAGGATGGTTTAATAAACTTTGTAAACCATCAGTTGAAATAGGATCTGAGACTAGAATGTTATGCTTCACTATGAATCACCTCTGAAAATTTTGTTATACCTTGCCCAATATAATTTGTCTGACGATAATCCGTAAGTATGACTTCTAATGCACTCACGACAGCTAGAATATCGAAAGGAGATACTTTACCCATATGGCCAATGCGTAAAATCTTTCCTTTTAATTTTCCTTGACCGCCAGCGATAGTAATATTGAATTTTGTTTTTAACGTTGACTTGATATGAGTCAGTTCGTCTTTATCTGTTGGTATAAACGATGTTACCGTAGGGGAAGCGAAATCATCTTCAACTAAAAGTTCCAAATCTAACGCACGTAATGCCGCTCTTAAACCATCTCTAATAATGTAATGACGTTTAATTGTATTTTCAAAGCCTTCAGCATTAATTAAGTCAGCATAAGCGTTAACAGCTCTAAATAATCCAACATTTGGTGTGAAAGGGGTTGAGTCCTGCTGTAATGAATCAAAATATTTATTTAAATTTAAGTAAAAGCGTGGTGTCGTTACTTCTTGGAAACGTTGCAATGCACGGTTAGAATAAGCTACGAAGGCTAGTCCAGGCGGTAGCATGATTGCTTTTTGGCTTCCAGAAACTAAAACATCAATGTAATCGCGTTTCAAATCAACATCGACTGCACCAATACAACTAACACCATCTACTATGAAATAGATAGCCTCATTGAATAGTTTCAACGCCTTACCTAATTCGGCTACAGGATGTAAAACAGCAGTTGAAGTTTCACAGAATTGTGTAAATACAGCTGTAATTGTATGTTCTAAATGACTGAGATATGTTATAAAATCAGTTACATTAACGGGTTGTCCCCATTCTACGTTATAAATATGGACATTCTTGTAATACGTTTCTGCAATTTGTTTGAAACGATTACCAAATGCACCTGACACAATAACGACGAAATGATCATCAGGATTGACGATATTCAACATGCTTGCCTCTAAGACACTTGTCCCACTTGATGTTAAAATCATAACCTCATTATCAGTACCAAAAATGGGCTTCAAGTTGTTGAAGGCTTTTTTGGCGATGATTTCAAAATCTGGAGAGCGATGACCGACCATTGGCAATCCTAATGCATGATTAATTTCATTTGGAACTGGCGTAGGTCCTGGTGTTAATAAAAGTGGTTCATAATAATTCATTAAAATTCCTCCCACGGTATAAGATTTTACCATTTTACCAAATATTCTGATAATTTAAAAGCGCAATCACCGCCACATGGTTAGGCTAAAGGTGATTGATGCTATTTACTGTATGGTTGCTTGAATTTGAATTTCTACATTATTACGAATCGCATTTGATATCATGCAGTTATGATCTGCGACTTCTAATAATTTAGGTAGTCGATTTTCAAGTTTTTCCTTTTCTGATGAAGTGACTAAAATTTTTGGATAATGTGAAATCGTCGCCATCTTGAATTTGCCATTTTCAAATAGGGCAGTACCTATCGAATCATTAGTAATTTGAATATTGGTAAATTTGGCTCTTTCTAATGTAGCTGCTAAAGAGATGATATAACAAGAAGATGCGGCAGAAACGAGTAATTCGTCAGGATTAGTACCTGTTCCGTTACCGCCAAGTGGTGCAGGTATGGAAATTTGTTCAGTAATCACATCGCCGCTAACAGTTCCTACTTCTTCGCGACCTCCACACCATTGGGTTTGTACTTTAAAGTCATGCTTAACCATTTATGTTTGACCTCCAGTTATATTATGGTAACTTTAGTGTAGTTTAAAGTGTGACATAATTAAAGAAAGGTGACTTCAATGAAAATAAATAGACCGAATCAAGCATTTCAAATCGTTGCGCATCGTGGTTTATCTAATCAATTTCCAGAAAATACACTATTAAGTTTTAAGGCTGCATTAATGCAACATGTTGATATGTTAGAAATTGATGTACATTTTAGTAAAGATCATCATTTAGTCGTTATACATGACGATACTATCGATCGTACTTCTAATGGTAAAGGTAAAGTCCAAGACTATACATTCGAAGAATTATCAACATTTGATTTTGGGATACAACATAATCCTTCTTTTATAAATACAAAAATTTCTAAATTTGAAGACGTATTATCCTTAAGTAAAAATTATTCAAAAACGTTACTTATTGAAATAAAAGTGCCACATCAGTATCCGGGTATTGAAGAAGCTGTTCTAAAAGCACTTAAAGCTTATAATGTGCCTGAGCATAAAGCGATTATTCAATCGTTTGATGATACATCTGTGAAGCGGTTAAGGTCATTAGGAAGTGTGTATCCATTAGGGTTACTTGTTAGTAGAAAGAAATATTGGTATAAATCTCCGGATTTTGAAGCAATATCACAGTACGCGGATTTTATTAATCCTAATTATAAATTAGTTACTTCTAAATTTATTAAAAATGCACACCGTCATTCATTGAAAGTAATACCGTACACTGTAAATCACTCGAAAGATGCTAAAAAACTAATACGTCTAGGTGTAGATGGCATCATATCTGATTTACCTGAAGTTCTCTTTAAGTTATAGAATTAAGCGAAAGGTTTATAAAAAAACCACCCATTCCATGAGGAAGGGTGGTTGTTCATTGTTATGAACTTATCTTGAGTAGTACTCAACGATTAATTGTTCATTGATTTCAGCTGGTAATTCGCTACGTTCAGGGAAGCGTACGAAAGTACCTTTTAAGCTATCTGCATCAAAGTCTAAGTATTCTGGTACGAAATTGTTAATTTCAACAGATTCTTTGATGATGTCTAAGTTTTGTGATTTTTCACGTACAGTGATAACTTGACCAGGTTTTAATGAGTAAGATGGGATGTCAACACGACGACCATCTACTTCAACGTGACCGTGACCAACTAATTGACGAGCTTGACGACGTGTACGAGCTAAACCTAATGAATATACAACTGCGTCTAAACGACTAGCTAATAAAATCATGAAGTTTTCACCATGTACACCGTGTTGTTTACCAGCGATGTCAAATGTGTTACGGAATTGTCTTTCAGTCATGCCATATAAATAACGTAATTTTTGTTTTTCACGTAATTGTAAACCATATTCTGATAATTTTTTACGTTGGTTTGGACCATGTTGTCCTGGTGCGTAAGGACGTTTTTCTAATTCTTTACCAGTACCGCTTAATGAGATACCTAAACGACGAGATTTTTTCCAGTTTGAACCTCTGAATCGAGCCATATTAAGACTCCTCCTTTTTCTTTTTTGTTGTTATGAATAAACAAAAAAGAGTGTTGCATGCCCAATAGGATATGTTGTTTTATGTGTCTTCACCTTATAGCGTCAGTTACGCGACACGTCCGCATTGGGAACAACATAGAGCTTATTGATATACAACTGCTATTTTCGTTAATTCACACAAAATCCATTGTAACAGTATTTATCAAAGTGTCAATACTTTTTAATTAATTCGTTAGTTGTTTTTCGAGAATTTGAACAATATTTTCTAAACCTTGCTGATCTTCTATTGTAAATCGGTCTTTAATTGGTGCATCGATATCTAAAACACCTATAATGTCGTTGTTAACGTGGATAGGAATAACAATTTCTGATTTACTATTTGCATCACATGCAATATGGCCTGGAAAAGCATGAACATCTTTAACTAATTGTGTTTGATTCTCTGCTACTGCAGTACCACAAACACCTTTACCAATTGCAATATGAACACAGGCTGGATGACCTTGGAAAGGGCCAAGGATAAGCTCGTCATTGTCAATAAGATAAAAACCGACCCAATTGATTTGGTCTAAATTATCGTTTAACAGGGCTGATGTATTACTTAAAATGGCAATAAGATTTTGTTCATCTTCAATTAAACTTTGAAGCTGTTTCATTAATAGATTGTAATTTGTTTCTTTTATTATTGGCATACACATACCTCATTTGTTATTTTTATTAAAATTATAAATGGAAAAATTTATTCTATCAATTCATTCATTTACTATTTTAATGAAAGCGGTAATTGCGTTATAATGATGATAATATAGGAGGAGAATGAGATGGTTTTATACACAATATTAGCAATAATTGTCATTGTTTTAATCATTGTAGGAATCATGTTTTATTTGCGTTCCAATAAACGAAAAGTTGTTGAAGACGCTGAAGAACGTAAATTAAAAGTTCAAAAATTACCTTTTGAAGAAAATTTAAAACAACTTTCTGCATTCAATTTAAAAGGTGAAACTAGAACGAAATATGATGCCTTTAAGCAAGACACCTTAGATTATACAAACAACTACTTAGCACCTGTGGAAGAGAAAATCCACGATGCTGAAATTCAACTTGATAAGTTTCAATTTTCTGGAGCACAAAGTGACATTGATGACGCACATGAGTTAATGGACAAATATGAGGCTGGCTACCAACAACAAGTTGAAGACGTAAATGAAATCGTAGCTTTACATAAAGAAAACGATCAAGTTTTTGAAAAATGTAAGACGAATTATCGAGAAATGAAACGTGATGTTTTAGCAAATAGACATCAGTTTGGTGATGCTGCATCACCTCTTGAAAAGAGAATAGAATCATTTGAACCAGAACTTGAACAGTATGAATTACTTAAAGCAGATGGTAATTATGTTCAAGCGCACAACCACATTATGGGGCTAAATGAATCGATGGAAGAAATTCAAGAATATATGGAAGAAATTCCGGAATTAATTCGTGAAGCGCAAAAAGAACTTCCAGGTCAGTTCCAAGATTTAAAATATGGTTGTCGTGATTTGAAGATGAATGGCTATGATTTAGATCATGTCAAAATTGATGGTACATTACAAAGTTTAAAAACAGAGTTAAATTTTGTGGAGCCAATGATTAGTCGTCTTGAGTTAGATAATGCAAATGATAAATTAGAACAAATCAATGATAAGCTTGATGAAATGTATGATTTAATTGAACATGAAGTCAAAGCAAAAAATGAAGTTGAAGAAACTAAAGAACAAATCACTGATGAATTATTTAAAGCACGTGAAATGAACTATACTTTACGTACTGAGATCGACTATATTCGTGAAAATTACTTCATTAACGAAAGTGATGTTCATAGTATTAGACAGCATGAGAACGAAATTCAAAACTTAGTCGCTGTTTATGATGACATTCTTAAAGAGATGGCAAAATCTGCAGTCCGTTATAGTGAAGTCAAAGACAACTTAGAATATTTAGACGATCATGTTAAAGTCATTAACGAGGACCAAGAAAAATTACAAAATCATCTCATCCAATTGAGAGAGGATGAAGCTGAAGCAGAAGATAACCTCTTACGTATCCAATCTAAAAAAGAAGAAGTTTATCGTCGACTTTTAGCTTCAAACTTAACGAGTGTGCCTGAACGCTTCATTATTATGAAAAATGAAATTGATCATGAAGTACGTGAGACAAATGATCAATTTAGTGAACGACCAATCCACGTAAAACAACTTAAAGATAAAGTTGCTAAAATTGTTATTCAGATGAATACATTTGAAGATGAAGCAAACGATGTATTGATAAATGCGGTATATGCAGAACGCTTAATTCAATATGGAAACCGTTATCGTAAGGATCATAATAATGTAGATAAAAGTTTAAATGAGGCAGAACGCTTATTTAAAAATAATCGTTATAAACGCTCAATCGAAATTTCAGAACAAGCACTAGAAAGTGTAGAGCCTGGAATTACAAAATACATTGAAGATGAGGTAGCGAAAGGTTAGTTGAAATTTTAATGTTGTATATAACTTTATCGCGTTATTTTAAAATGAAACCTGTCTAAATAAAAATATATGTAGGCTACATCGCAAAGTTGCAGTAGCTAACTGAATTGAGAATGAAGTATAATGCAACTGTTCTCAAAGCCAGTCATCCTCGTAAGGGGTGGAACAATGAACTCTAATTGAGTTCTGTTCCACTCCTTTTATATTTATCACTATGCTTCATACTATAGTGAATTTGATTTTAAATTTATCTATATCGAAGTTTAAGCATTGCTTAATAGATGAGTTTATTTAAATTTATGTTTGACGTCTTTTAATTTTATTTAAAAATAGTATAATGCTTTAGTATCTATTTTTGTAAAATATGTATATTAGAATTCAATTTGACATAAATAAATTTAATAATTAAACGGAGAATGAAAGAGAGTGTTTTAAGTGATATATTTTGACAATGCTGCCACTACAAAGCCCCATAGAGACGTGCTCGATTCATTTATTAAAGTTAATGAAGCGGTATATTTTAATCCTAATAGTCCGCATAAGTGGGGGTTGCAAGCGGAAAAAGTGCTGCTACAGTCTAAGGAACGGATTAAAGCCATGTTACCCATTGGACAGAATACAGATGTTATATTCACAAGTGGAGCCACAGAATCTAACAATATAGCTTTAAAAGGGATAGCTTATAGAAAGAAACAGTTTGCTAATGAAATTATAACTTCTGTTCTAGAACATCCATCAGTTTTAGAAGTTATGAGACATTTAGAAGATGATGGTTTTAAATTAAAATATGTAAATATCACTTCAGATGGACGTATCGATTTAGAACATTTAGCGACGTTAATGAATGATAGAGTCGGGCTTGTTACTTGTATGTATGTCAATAATATTATGGGACAAATACAGCCTATAGATGAAATAGTGACATTATTAAAAGATTATCCTAAAGCCCATCTACATGTTGATGCCGTTCAAGCATTGGGAAAAATTCCATTACACCTTGAAGGGATTAATAGTGTAAGTTTCAGTGGTCATAAATTTAATGGACTTAAAGGTCAGGGATTACTATTAATTGATAATAAAGATAAATTAGAGCCCATTGTGCATGGTGGAGGCCAAGAATATGGTATACGAAGTGGAACGGTTAACTTACCTATGAACGTATCCTTAGTGAAAGCAATTGCTTTAGCACTAGATGATTTAAATGACCGTAACCATCGTATGCGTCATTTTAATAATGAGCTTCGTCAATTTTTCAAAAACTATAAAGGCGTTTATATTAATTCACCTGAAGATGGTGCGCCACAAATATTAAATGTTGCGTTCCCAGGGGTAAAAGGTGAAGTGTTAGTTAATGCATTTTCAAAATCTGATATTATGGTCTCAACGACAAGTGCTTGCTCATCTAAAAGAGGGAAATTAAATGAAGTATTAATGGCGATGGGAATCGCTGACAATAAAATAGAAGGTAGTATTAGATTATCATTTGGTGATTTGACTACAGAAGATGATATCAATCATTTTAAAGAAAAATTTGAAATAATATATACAGAAATTAAGGAGTTGTTAAAGTAAATGAAGTTCGATCACTTATTAGTTAGATATGGAGAATTAACTTTAAAAGGAACGAATCGCAAAAAGTTTGTTAATGCATTGAAAGATAATGTGAATAAATCATTACAAACGTTTGAGGGGACCCATGTAAAAGGAAAAAGGGATAGAATGTATATCTCTTTAACTGAAGAAGCGGATGCGCAAGAAGTCATTGATCGATTAACTAAAATTTTCGGTATTAAATCGGTAAGTCCAGTGCATAAAACATCACAAGAATTAGAAGATATTAAAAATTTATGTGTCGATTTAGCTCAGGATTTCAAAGCGGGAGATACATTTAAGATTGATGTTAAACGTGTAGATAAATCATTTCCATTAGATACGTATGCATTACAACGTGAACTTGGAGGCGCGATATTACAAGCTACGGAAGATATAACAGTAGATGTAAAACATCCAGATCATAATGTCAGAGTTGAAGTAAGAATGGATGGGGTTTATGTCTTTACGCAAGTATTTGAAGGTGCCGGTGGTTTGCCAGTTGGTACAGGTGGTAAAACGCTCTTAATGTTATCGGGTGGTATCGATTCACCCGTTGCTGGAATGGAAATTATGAAACGTGGTGTAAACATAGAGGCGATTCACTTCCATAGCCCACCTTTTACAAGTGAAAAGGCTAAAGATAAAGTGATTGAACTTACGCGTATTTTATCAGAGAGAGTGGGACCAATTAAATTGCATATTGTACCATTTACAGAACTACAGAAACAAATAAATAAAGTAGTTCATCCTAGATATACGATGACATCAACACGTCGAATGATGTTACGTGTAGCCGATATTGTATTAGAGAACGTTGGTGCACATGCGATTGTCAATGGTGAAAATTTAGGACAAGTTGCAAGTCAAACGCTAAAGAGTATGTATGCGATCAATGATGTCACATCTACTCCAATTTTGAGACCACTTGTTTCATTAGATAAAGAGGATATTATTAAAAAAGCACGTGAAATAGGTACATTTGATGTTTCCATTCAACCTTATGAAGATTGTTGCACAATCTTCACACCAAAAAATCCTGTGACTGAACCAGATTTTGATAAAGTAGTTAAATATGAAAGTGTATTTGACTTTGATGACATGGTTCAACGTGCGGCAGATAATATTGAAACCTTAACAATTAATAAAGATTATAAAAGCGAAAAAGACCAAAACACTGATGCATTAATGGATGAGTTATTTTAAAATAGAATAAACATACATTCAAATAAAGGGGAATTGCATCATGGAGATAACGTTAAATGTCATTTTAATTATTATTGCGTTTGGCTTCTTAGCTGCATTTATTGATGCTGTCGTAGGTGGGGGCGGCCTCATATCAATACCAGCACTATTAGCCATTGGAATGCCGCCTTCTCTAGCTTTAGGTACGAATAAACTTGCCAGTTCGTTTGGCTCACTTACAAGCGCAATCAAGTTTATACGGTCGGGTAAAGTTGATTTAAACATTGTACTCAAACTTTTTCCATTTGTGTTTATCTTTGCAGCTGGTGGTGCGAGTTTAGCTACATTGTTGCCTGCACAAGTTTTGAAGCCATTAGTGATTATCATATTAACACTTGTGCTTATTTATACAATATTCAAAAAAGATTGGGGAAATGTGCGCACCTTTTCAAAGCTGACAATTGGTAAAGCCATTATGTTTACATCTTTACTGTTACTAATTGGATTTTATGATGGTTTTTTAGGTGGGGGTACAGGTTCCTTTATGTTATTTGTGTTACTGATGTTTGGCTTTGATTTTTTGAGTGCAGCAGGTAACGCTAAAGTATTAAATTTTGCGTCCAATCTAGGTGCATTGGTTCTATTTATTATTTTGGGCCAAGTTGATTTTGTATATGGATTGATTATGGCAGCGAGTATGGTGATAGGTTCCTTTGTAGGTGCGCAATTTGCCATTAGTAAAGGTGTAGGATACGTCAAAATACTGTTTATCATTGTTACGGCGCTACTCATTTTGAAAAATACGTATGACTATATAATACAATTGTTACAACATTAACATGAATCAGTTCCAAATGATTGATTTCAGTTTTGTGACTGTCGTATGATAACAATATAATGAAAATACTATAGGAGGTCATTTCATCATGACACAAATTACTTTTAAAAATAATCCAATTCATTTAACTGGTTCTGAAGTTTCAGAAGGGCAACAAGCGCCTGACTTTAAAGTATTGGATAATGATTTAAATGAAGTTAGTTTAGAAAATTATAAAGGTCAAAAGAAATTAATCAGCGTAGTACCTTCTATTGATACTGGTGTGTGTGATCAACAAACACGTAAATTTAATGAAGAAGCTGCACAAGAAGATGGCGTTGTTCTAACAATTTCTGCCGATTTACCATTTGCTCAAAAGAGATGGTGTGCATCTAATGGTTTAGATAATGTGATTACGTTAAGTGACCACAAAGATTTATCATTCGGACAACAATACGGTGTTGTTATGGAAGAGTTAAGATTATTAGCGCGTTCAGTCTTCGTATTAGATAGTAATGATAAAGTGGTTTATAAAGAATTAGTAAGTGAAGGAACAGACTTCCCTAATTTTGATGCTGCATTAGAAGCATACCGTAACATTTAATATTAAATTTAGATAATAGATATAACGTAAAAGTGTCCATATTTATTTCAATAATGCTATCTAAAGCTAGCGTTGATTATTTTACAGAAATAAACCTGATGGACACTTTTTTATTGGAGAGGATTAGGTATATGAGTGAAGAACAAACAGTGATGGAGAAGCTTTTCAAAACATTAGATGAAAATGCTAAAGCTTTAAATGAGCAAAATGGTCAAAGTTTCATTGAAAATTTAGGACTTGCAATGGAGGATGTATATCGCAATAAACGTGAATTGTTAGAACAAGCAACGTTGCAAGACCGTAGAAAAGCATTTCAATTTGCTTATTTAAGTTTAATGCAAGAGGAATCAATCCAAGCAAATCATCAGATTACGCCTGATTCGATTGGATTAATTCTTGGCTTTTTAGTTCAGAAATTTACTGAGAATAAAAACGAATTACATGTTGTAGATATGGCTAGTGGAGCTGGTCATTTAAGTGCTTCTGTTAATGAGGTGCTTAAAGATACAACAGTGATGCATCATCTAATTGAAGTAGACCCTGTATTATCAAGAGTGAGTGTCCATCTTGCTAATTTCTTGGAGATTCCATTTGATGTTTACCCTCAAGATGCAATTATGCCATTACCATTAGAAGAAGCGGATATTGTGATTGGTGATTTACCGATTGGCTATTATCCTTTAGATGAGCGAAGCCATGAATTGCAATTAGGCTTTAAAGAGGGGCATAGCTACTCACATTATTTATTAATTGAACAAGCAGTCACTGCCTTAAAACAAACAGGTTTCGCATTTTTAGTCGTTCCAAGTAATTTATTTGAAGATGACAATGTAAAACAGTTAGAAAATTTCATTGCAACAGAGACAGAAATGCAAGCATTTTTAAATTTACCTAAGACGTTATTTAAAAATGAAAATGCGCGTAAATCCATATTGATCCTGCAAAAGAAAAAAGTGAATGAAACTAAGCCAGTTGAAGTATTATTAGCAAATATTCCTGATTTTAAAAATCCAAATCAATTCCAAGGATTTATTAGTGAATTGAATTCTTGGATGGAAGAAAATCATCCCAAAAAATAAACTGTGATATTCTTGAATTATGACTGTATTAATGGTTAAATAAATATGGATATTAATTAATAAATTGGAGGACAATATATATGTCTAGTTTAGTTTTAGCGATTAACGCTGGTAGTTCTTCTTTAAAATTCCAACTCATTAGAATGCCTGAAGAAACTATAGTAACAAAAGGTTTAGTAGAACGTATCGGTATTAAAGACTCAATTTTCACAATTGAAGTGAATGGTGAAAAAATTAAAAACGTTAAAGATATCAAAGACCATGAAGAAGCAATCAACATCATGCTAGATAGCTTCAAAGAACACGGTATCATTGATGATATTAACGATATTGCTGGTACTGGACATCGTGTCGTACACGGTGGTGAGTTATTCCCAACTTCTGCATTAGTTACTGACGAAGTTGAAGAAAAAATTGAGTCACTATGTGAATTAGCACCATTGCATAACCCAGCTAACTTAATGGGAATTCGTGCATTCAGAAAATTATTACCAAATATTCCACATGTCGTAGTGTTTGATACTTCATTCCATCAAACAATGCCAGAACAATCATATTTATATAGCTTACCTTATCAATATTATAAAGATTATGGCATCCGTAAATATGGTTTCCACGGCACAAGTCATAAATACGTGTCACAACGTGCAGCTGAAATCATGGGTAAACCAATTGAAGAATTACGTATCATCTCTTGCCATATTGGTAATGGTGCTTCAATCGCGGCCATTGATGGCGGCGAATCAATTGATACTTCAATGGGATTCACACCATTAGCAGGTGTAACAATGGGTACACGTTCAGGTAACATTGACCCTGCATTAATTCCATTCATTATGCACAAAACAGGTCAAAGTGCTGAAGAAGTGCTTAACGTATTAAACAAAGAATCAGGTTTATTAGGTATTTCAGGTACTTCAAGTGATTTACGTGACCTTGAAAGTGATGCTGAAGAAGGTAAAGAGCGTGCGCAATTAGCATTAGACGTATTCGCTTCTAGAATCCACAAATACATTGGCTCTTATGCAACAAGAATGCATGGTGTAGATGTAATTGTCTTCACAGCTGGTGTAGGTGAGAACTCTTCAACAGTACGTGCTAAAGTATTAGAAGGATTAGAATTCATGGGCATCTATTGGGATCCTAAGAAAAATGAAGCAATTCATGGTGAAGAAGGATTTATTAATTATCCACATTCTCCAGTTAAAGTTATTGTTATTCCAACAAATGAAGAGGTTATGATCGCTAGAGATACAGTTAAATATGGCGAATTATAATCGTTAGAAAGATAAAATCAAAAAGCACAAAAATGATTGTTGTTTTAAACATCATTTTTGTGCTTTTTTTATTATTATTATTAATTCGAATCATTGTTTAAAATGAGTATGAGCTTGCGAGAGTAATACCATCGACTTTCAACGGTTTAGCTGTATGATATGACACAGTAGTAATATTATTTTTAGGACTCCAAGAAAATTTTAAGAGAGACTAATGTTGTATTGGTAATAAATAAAAAATGGGATAGAGCATTAAACTCTATCCCATTCATGATTACATCAATTGTGCTTTAATCTTATGAATATTGTTGTCTAAATTCAGGTGTTGCAACTTCAGGTTGGAAATCTTCAGGAATTTCTTCTGTACGTACAACTAATACATCACATGGTGCATGACGAACGATAGCCTCTGATACAGATCCTACGATGAATCGTTCTACTGCGTTTAAGCCTGAAGTACCACACATAATTAAATCGGCACCTAATTCACTTGCTAATTTCTTAGGGATGATAGCTTTTGGAGAACCAAATTCTAATCGAGTTTCGACATTAGTTACGCCTGCGCGTGTTGCTACTTCTTGGTAACCTTTCAATAATTCTTCAGAGAAACTTTTAGATTTCTCAGTGAATTGTGCATCATATACTTCATAAGAAGAATATGTTCTTGAATCGATAATGTTCACTATAGTTAATTTAGCGTCATTACGTTTAGCTACGTCTACTGCTTTATTGAAAGCCCACTCAGCTTCGTGTGAACCATCAACTGCGATTAAAATGTTTTTGTATGTTAACATCTTAATAACCCCCTTAGCTTTTCTTACTTATATTTTACCACAAATTTCAGAATATTTATTCTTTATATTTTAACAATAATGTGTACTTTTTCTGATTGCGCTTTCATTGGTTTAGCGTTACGATAGTGATGGAGGTGGATGGAATGAAAATTGGTATTCCAAAAGAGATAAAAAATAACGAAAACAGAGTTGGTTTATCACCAAGTGGTGTACATGCATTAGTAGAACAAGGTCATACTGTACTTGTTGAGAAAGATGCTGGATTAGGTTCATTCTTTGAAGATAAAGACTACAAAGATGCAGGTGCTGAAATTGTATCTGAACAATCATCTGTATGGGATGTAGAAATGGTTATCAAAGTTAAAGAACCATTAGAAGAAGAGTATAAATATTTCAAAGAAGACTTAATCTTATTTACATACTTACATCTTGCTAATGAAGAAAAATTAACTCAAGCGTTAGTTGACAATAAAGTCGTAGGTATTGCCTATGAAACGGTTCAATTACCTGACCGTTCATTACCATTATTAACACCAATGAGTGAAGTTGCAGGACGTATGTCTGCACAAGTTGGATCACAATTCCTACAAAAATTTAACGGCGGAATGGGTATTTTACTTGCTGGTGTACCTGGGGTACCAAAAGGTAAAGTAACTATTATCGGTGGCGGTCAAGCTGGTACAAATGCAGCGAAAATCGCATTAGGTTTAGGTGCCAACGTTACTATTTTAGATGTTAATCCTAAACGTTTAGCTGAATTAGATGATTTATTTGATGGCCGTGTAAACACAATCATGTCTAACCCATTAAATATCGAAAATGCTGTTAAAGAAAGTGATTTAGTTATCGGTGCCGTATTAATTCCTGGTGCCAAAGCACCTAACTTGGTAACTGAAGATATGATTAAACAAATGAAAGACGGTTCAGTTATCGTTGACATTGCTATTGACCAAGGTGGTATTTTTGAAACGACTGACAAAATCACAACACATGATGATCCAACATATGTCAAACATGGTGTTGTTCACTATGCTGTTGCTAATATGCCAGGTGCAGTACCACGTACGTCTACAATTGCATTAAATAATGCAACATTACCATATGCGCAATTATTAGCAAGTAAAGGCTTCCGTGAAGCATTTAAAGCTAACCATGCGTTATCATTAGGTTTAAATACTTACAAAGGACATGTTACACACAAAGGTGTAGCTGAAGCCTTTGGTTTAGAATATACTTCTATCGAAGAAGCACTTAAAGAAGATTAATAAACGATTGTAATAAAAAAATCCAGTTGTTTATAGATTATCATAGTCTATAAGTACAACTGGATTTTTTAAATTTTATTTATCGTAATGTGTCAGGATTTCATAACCATCTTCAGTGACTAATATATCATCCTCTATACGAACGCCTGCAACATTCGGTACGTAAATTCCTGGTTCAATCGTAATAACCATTCCAGCTTCAAGTAAATTCGTATTGCTACTTGAAACATCTTGGTATTCATGTTCTTCTAAGCCAAGACCGTGGCCTAATCGATGTGGGAAATACTCACCATATCCAGCGTTACTGATGATATCTCTAGCAATTTGATCGATATCTTGTAAAGGTACGCCTGCTTTTATTGCTTTTATAGCGCTTGTTTCCGCTTCTAAAACAATTTTATAAATGGTTTGTGCTTCTTCAGAAGGGGTACCAAATTTAACTGTGCGTGTCATATCACTGCAATAGTGATTGTATATTACACCTAAATCAAATAATACATATTCATCATTAACTAATTTTCGGTCACCTGGTGTTCCATGAGGTGAAGCAGCGTGATCACCAAATAGTACCATTGTGTCAAAGCTCATTTCACTCACACCATATTTTTTGATTTCATTTTCAATGTGATTAACAACTTCTCGCTCTGTTACACCAACTTTTAAGAATGCTGTTCCGATTTCAATACACTTATCGGCTAGTTTGGCAGCTTCACGAATATTTTGGATTTCTGAATCATTTTTAATGTTACGTAAATCTTTGATTGTTTGATCGATATCACCATAGTGTTGTACGCCAAAATTCTGAGTTAATTCACGTTGACGTTTGACAGTTAAATGTTCGCTTTCAATTAATAATTTATTAAATGCGCGTGGTTCAATATCAAATGGATTCTCAGTGTCTAAATAACCAATAATTTTTCCATCAAACGAAGAACGTTTCACTTCTTCAACTTCCATCTTAGGACAATATAACGTTTGACTTCCATCTGAAGTAATTAAAAGAGCGAATAATCTCTCATGAGGTTCACTTCTATATCCAGTGAAGTAGAATACATTCAGTGGCGTTGTTATCCATGCCGCATCAGCTTTCGCTTGGTTTAATTGTTCAATTATTGTTTCGATTTTACTCATCTAATCATCTCCATAAAGTATTTAGTTTAATTTTACGTCTAATTGAGCGATAATTCAAAATGATTTAATAAAGTAATGGTTTATTTCCAGTTTATGTTATAAGTTTTTATAGCTAGGGTATAATACAATTAATCAAGCTATAGGAGGCTATAATTATGAAACTTTCTTTTCATGGTCAATCAACGATTTATTTTGAAGGTAATGGTAAAAAAGTAATTGTAGATCCATTTATTTCAGGTAATGACAAATGTGATTTAGATGAACAAACCTTAGATGTAGATTACATCATCTTAACGCATGGTCATGCTGATCACTTTGGGGATGTAGTAGAATTAGCAAATCGTAATCACGCAACTGTCATAGGCTCTGCTGAGTTACAAGGGTATTTAAGCACTTATTATGGTGTTGAAGATGTGCATGGCATGAATATTGGTGGGAAAGCAACATTTGATTTTGGTAGTGTAAAATACGTACAAGCTTTCCATAGTTCTAGCTTTACGCATGAAAATGGTATACCGGTATATTTAGGAATGCCTATGGGACTCATTTTAGAAGTAGAAGGTAAAACAATTTATCACATGGGTGATACAGGATTATTTAGTGATATGAAGTTAATCGCTGATAGACACCCAGTTGATGTTTGCTTTGTTCCGATTGGCGATAATTTTACAATGGGTATTGATGATGCGAGCTATGCCATCAATGAATTTGTAAAACCAAAAATCTCTGTTCCTGTACATTACAATACATTCCCTTTAATTGAACAAGATCCTCAGCAATTTAAAGATGCAGTTCATGAAGGTGAGGTACAAATATTAGAACCTGGTGATTCAGTTACTTTCTAATTTAATCGTAAATGGACTTATAAATTATTTCTTAATACAAATAAAAGAGGCTGGGACATAGTCATATGTCTCAGCCTCATTATCATTTTGGCAGTTGGTAACTGATTTGAAAATATACGTATATCAAGCTTTTTAAACCTAGCGCTACTTAATAGCCAGATCCCGGCGAAGAGAACGTCACTAAGAAATTCTACAAACAAAGCCAGGTGGGGAGGACAACGAATTTTTTATTTCTGTCCCGCTCCCTAGTAATTTAATTTTTATTTCAAACAGTTTACTAACTATTTTACAATTAATACAGGGATGGTAGCACGTTTGGCTACTTTGTGACTTACGCTTCCTAGTACGAATTTTTTCTGTGATTCAGCTTTACGGTTACTCAATACAACAATTTCGTATTTACCGCTATTTGCGTGTTTTACTAATTCATCTTTAGGGTTTCCACGTACAATGATTTGATCGTAATCAATGCCATAATCTTCTAAAGTAGTACGTGTTTTTTCTAATAATCGACTACGTTTCTCAGTCAATTCATTAATATGTGTACCAGCTTTAATTGATGCTTGGGCATCTTGCTCACCAATCGCATTTAAAATAGTTACTACAGTATCTGGACCTGCCAATTTTGATACTTCTTTTAACGCTTTTTCATTTTTTAATTGAGTATCTACACCTAATAAAATATTTTTATACATAGGTCATCCCTCCTCACATTCAATTATATATAAAATATTTTAATTTTACCAATGTATATAATTAAAATAATTAAATATTTAATTTACATAACTTGATTTAATATTTAATAAAAAATCAAACTCATTATGCTTATTTAAGACGGATGAATTTACATTTTGTAAATCGATTTTTTTGGCTTAAAAAGTTATAATAGATAAAACACTGTACATTATAAAGAGGTATTTCAATGACTAAACATGAACAAATCATAGCATACATAGAATCATTAAATGTTGGCCAAAAAATTTCTGTCAGGAAAGTTGCCAAAGTAATGAAAGTATCTGAGGGGACAGCATATAGAGCTATTAAAGATGCGGGTCAACTCGGATTAGTAACTACCATAGATAGAGTTGGTACAGTACGTATTGATAAAAAGAACCGAGAAGAAATTGAAAATTTAACGTTCAAAGAAATATTAAAAATAATTGATGGCGATGTCATTGGTGGTAAAAATGGATTATCGAAAAGTGTTTCTAAATTTGCGATTGGCGCTATGGAACTTAAAGATGTCGTTAAGTATTTAAGTCATCATACACTTTTAATTGTTGGGAATAGACCAGATGTTCAATTAGAAGCTTTAAAAAGAGGGAGTGGCGTACTGATTACAGGTGGTTTTAAAACCACTCAAAAGATTATTGATTATGCCAATAAACATGATTTACCAATCCTATCTTCAAATTATGATACATTTCTAGTAGCAAATATTATTAATAGAGCGATGTATAACCAAATGATTCGAAAAGAAATTCTAATCGTAGAAGATATCGTAAAGCCGATTAATGATATGACAGTTGTTTTTGATGAGATGGGAATAAAAGATTACAAATCACGTGCAAAAGTAACTGGACATTCAAGATTTCCTGTTGTAGATAAGGATTGGAGATTAGTTGGTATCGTTACGAGTAAAGAAGTTATTCAAATGAATGCCGATGATACGATTGCTAAGGTGATGACTAAACGTCCCATCAATGTGGAATTAAACACAACAGTAGCGAGTTGTGCACATATTATGATTTGGGAAGGTATTGAAATATTGCCAGTAACACAAAATAAAAAAGCGATAGGTGTCATTACGAGAGATGATGTTTTGAAAGCAATGCAACTAATAGGCAGACAACCTCAAATAGGTGAGACCATTAATGATCAGATAGCAAAACATATCACAATTGCCCAAAATGCTATTTCAGTGGAAGTATCTCCATTATTGACTAATCAGTACGGTACACTCAGTAAAGCCGTCTTCGTTGCAATTATTGAAGAGACAATTAAACACCAATTACGTAAATATAAAAAAGTCGATGTAATGATTGAAAGTTTAAACATTATTTATATTAAAACAGTGCCTATCGAAGCATCTATAAGCGTAGAATACGATATGCTTGATGTTGGACGTAATTTTGCTAAATTAGAAGTCACGATGTTAAGCGGTAATGATAAAGTAGCGAATGCAATGATTATTTGTCAGATGTTCGAAGATATGCAAAATAATTAATTTTAAAAGAAATATTTTTAAAAGGAGATTTTACAATGGTAGAAATTTTTAATGAGATTATGAACAAAATAAAAGAAGCGAATACAATTATTATTCATAGACACGTAAGACCCGATCCAGATGCTTACGGTTCTCAACTTGGATTGAAGTTATATCTTGAACGTAAGTTTCCTGAAAAAAATATATACGCAACTGGTGAAGGAGAGCCATCTTTATCATTTATAGGAGAGTTAGACACAGTCGAAGATAATGTATACAACGATGCACTAGTCATTGTCTGTGATACAGCTAATGCGCCTCGTATTGATGACCAAAGATACGGCAACGGACAAGCATTAATTAAAATTGATCATCATCCGGCAATCGATCAATATGGGGAAATCAATTATGTTAATACTGAAGCATCATCAACAAGTGAAATTATATTTGATTTTATTACTCATTTTAATGATCTTAGCATTATCAATGAACATGTCGCACGTGTATTATACCTAGGTATAGTGGGTGATACTGGACGTTTCTTATTCAGTAATACATCGACGCATACGATGGAAGTCGCTAGTCAATTATTAGCATTTCCATTTAATCATAATGCTGAGTTAAATAAGATGTCAGAAAAAAATCCTAAATTAATGCCGTTTCAAGGATATATTTTGCAGCATTTTGAGCTTTCAGAGTCCCATGAATATTGTCAAATTCGAATTACAAATGATGTATTAAAACAATTTAATATCCAACCCAATGAAGCATCTCAATTTGTAAATACTGTAGCAGATATTAGCGGTTTGAAAATATGGATGTTTGGTGTAGACGAAGGGGATCAAATTAGATGCCGCATTCGCTCAAAAGGGATTACTATTAATGATATCGCTAATCAATTTGGTGGTGGAGGACACCCTAATGCGTCAGGTGTATCTGTATACAGTTGGGACGAATTTGAAGACTTAGCGCAAGCATTACGCCAAAAATTATAAAATTTAGAAAGGAAGTCATCAATGGTTGCACACTTAAATCTTCATACAACCTACGATTTATTGAATTCTAGTTTAAGAATTAATGATGTAGTCAAAAAAGCACAACATAATCACTATGATTCGTTAGCAATTACTGACACTAATGTTTTATATGGCTTCCCTAAATTTTATGATGCTTGTATAAAAGCCAATATTAAACCAATTTTTGGAATGACCGCACACGTAACGGATGGTTTATATACAATAGAAACTGTGATTTTGGCGATGAATAATGATGGCCTAAAGTCACTGTACCAACTCTCTTCTGCAATAAAGATGAAACAAAAAGATGTCATCTCTATTGATTGGTTAAAACGTTATGCAAGCAATTTGGCAATTATTTTTAAACAAGCAGATCAATCACATTATGCCATTATTGATCATTTCAGTAATCACGACTATGTATATATTAATCATTCAAGTGATATAACTTTTTATAACCGATTAAAAATAGTTTGGCTTGAAAATGCGCGTTATTTGAATGAAGAAGATGTAGAAACCATACCTGCGCTTGAGGCAATTAAAAACAACACTAAATTGGATTTAGTTCATGAAACTGAAAGCATGGGAGAACATTTTCCGAATCAAAATGAGATAGCGTCATTAAATGTATCGACAGAAGTGTGGGATAATACACTCGAATTGGCCAATATGTGTAATGCCAATATAGAATATCATCAAAATTTACTACCTAAATTTGATGCGCCATCAGGTGATTCCTCTAAACAGTATTTATGGTCTCAATTACAATCGCGTTTACAGAAGTTTGGATTACATCAAGATGAACGTTATATCCAAAGGTTGAATCATGAATATCAGGTTATTACGGAAATGGGCTTTGAAGACTACTTCTTGATTGTAAGTGATTTAATTCATTATGCTAAAACACATGATGTAATGGTTGGACCTGGACGTGGTTCTTCAGCGGGATCTCTAGTAAGCTATTTGCTAGGTATCACAACCATCGATCCTATTAAATTCAACCTACTATTTGAGCGTTTTCTAAACCCAGAACGTGTGACAATGCCAGATATTGATATCGATTTTGAAGATACAAGAAGGGACAAGGTCATACAATATGTACAAGACAAATATGGACACCATCGTGTCTCAGGTATCGTAACTTTTGGTCATCTATTAGCTAGAGCAGTTGCAAGAGATGTGGGCCGTATTATTGGCTTTGATGATACGACATTAAATGAGATTTCTAAATTAATCCCTCATCAACTTGGAATAACATTAGACAAGGCGTATGAAGATGAGCGATTTAAACAGTTTGTACATAGAAATCATAGACATGAGAAATGGTTTGAATTAAGTAAAAAATTAGAAGGATTACCTAGACATACTTCTACGCATGCAGCAGGTATTATTATTAATGATCAACCATTATATGACTATGCACCGTTGACATTAGGGGACACGGGTTTACTAACGCAATGGACGATGACAGAAGCAGAGCGCATTGGTTTACTTAAAATTGACTTTTTAGGATTGAGAAATTTATCCATTATTCATCAAATTGTGACTCAAGTGAAAAAAGATTTAAACATCTCTATTGAGATTGAATCTATACCATTTGATGATGACGATGTGTTTAAGCTGTTGTCTAGAGGCGATACAACTGGTATTTTCCAACTTGAATCAGATGGCGTAAGAAAAGTTTTGAAAAGATTACAACCTGAGCATTTTGAAGATATCGTTGCAGTTACCTCGCTTTATCGACCAGGACCTATGGAAGAAATTCCAACATATATTTCACGAAGACATAACGAAAGTGAAATTAACTATTTACATCCTGATTTAGCTCCTATACTTAAAAATACGTATGGTGTTATCATCTATCAAGAACAAATTATGCAAATAGCAAGTAAGTTTGCGAGCTTTAGTTATGGTCAGGCAGATATATTACGCCGTGCAATGAGCAAAAAAAATAGAGCTGTCTTAGAAAGTGAAAGACAACACTTTATCGAAGGTGCGATGAAAAATAATTATGATAAAACAATAAGTAAACAAATCTTTGACTTAATACTTAAATTTGCTGACTATGGGTTCCCTAGAGCGCACGCAGTAAGCTATTCTAAAATTGCTTATATTATGGCATATTTAAAAGTACATTATCCTAATTATTTTTATGCAAATATCTTAAGTAATGTGGTTGGAAATGAAGCCAAAACCGCTGCTATCATTGACGAAGCTAAAAATCAACAATTAAAAATTTTACCACCTAATATTAATGAAAGTCATTGGTATTATAAGGCTACTCAATCCAATATTTATCTATCTTTAGGTGCCATTAAAGGTGTTGGTTATCAAAGCGTGAAATCAATTGTAGATGAAAGATATGAAAATGGTAAATATAAAGATTTCTTTGACTTTGCTAGACGCATACCGAATCGCATTAAAACTAAAAGATTACTTGAATCATTAATACTAGTAGGTGCTTTTGATTCATTTGGAAAAACACGTGCAACATTAGTAGGTGCCATTGATCAAGTGTTAGATGAAGTATCAGATGTAGAACAAAATAATTTATTGTTAGACATGTTAACACCAAAGCAATCTTACACTGACAAAGAAGAATTTAGTGATCAAATGATTAGTAATTATGAAATGGAATATCTAGGTTTTTATATCTCCAATCATCCAGTTGAAAAGCAATTCAAGCAAAAGCAATATTTAGGAATCTATACACTAGGTAATGTCCTAAATCACAAACCAATCTTAATTCAAGCGGATCAAATTAAACAGATAAGAACAAAAAATGGTCAAAATATGGCGTTTTTAGTTCTTAATGATGGCCGTCATGTTATGGATGCAGTTCTGTTTCCGGATAAATTCAAACGTTATGAAACACAATTAAACGAGAAGAAAATGTATATTGTGTGGGGGAAATTTGAGAAGAGAAACCAACAATTGCAACTCATTATAAATCAAATGGATTCAGTTGAGCATTTTGAATCAACTAAAATTAATGAAGCCACACAGATAGTTTTAAGAAACATTCAACACATAGAAGCTATAAAACAGCAACTTAATGCAAAACATAATGGCCAAATGATTCATGTTAATATATATAACGAACAGACTGGTAAACTTGATTATTTAGGAAGTTTGACTAAAACACCAGATACGATTACAAACTTTATTAAAGCGTTTAAACCGAGTGATATTAGAATTTTATAACTTTTATGTCTAAAAAAATTATGATATAGTAAACTGATGATTTATAAAATAAAGTCATCAGTTTATTTTATGTTAAAAATTTTTAAATAAAGCGTATATAAATTCATTATACTGATTAAATTGTCGGTATATTAGTAAATAAATAGGGGTTGATTTAATGTCTTTAAGAGATGATGCATTACAAATGCACAAAGAAAATCAAGGTAAGTTGGAAATAACACCTAATATTAAAGTTACTAATAAAGAAGAGTTAAGTTTAGCCTACTCACCAGGTGTAGCAGAGCCATGTAAAGAAATCCATGAAGATCCAAGAACGGTATACGATTACACAATTAAAAGAAATACCGTAGCGGTCGTTACTGATGGTACCGCGGTACTAGGTTTAGGTAATATAGGCGCATCAGCGAGTATTCCAGTTATGGAAGGTAAAGCTGTTCTATTTAAAAGTTTTGCCGGAATTAACGGTGTACCTATCGCTTTAGATACGAAAGACCCTGAAGAAATTATTAGAACTGTAAAATTAATTTCACCAAACTACGGCGGTATCAATTTAGAAGATATTTCAGCACCTAGATGTTTCGAAATAGAGGAGCGTCTTAAAAAAGAAACAAACATTCCAGTATTTCATGATGATCAACATGGTACAGCAATTGTGACGATGGCAGGTTTAATCAATGCGTTAAGAATTGTAGATAAAGACTTATCCGATATCAAAGTTGTGTTAAATGGTGCAGGTGCAGCAGGCATTGCAATAGTTAAATTGTTAGATTCTTATGGTGTTAGAAACATGATCATGTGCGATTCAAGAGGTGCCATTTTTGAAGGACGTTCGTATGGTATGAATGATACTAAAGATTATGTTGCTAAATTCACTAACAAAGATAAGATTGAAGGATCATTAAAAGATGTAATTAAAGGTGCTGATGTATTTATAGGTGTTTCAGTTGCCAACTTACTATCTAAAGACATGGTTAAATCAATGGCTGATGACGCAATTATATTTGCAATGGCTAACCCTGATCCAGAAATTAAACCAAATGATGCAAAAGAAGCGGGTGCTAAAGTTGTAGGTACAGGGCGCTCAGATTTCCCAAATCAGATTAATAATGTATTAGCATTCCCGGGTATTTTTAGAGGCGCCTTAGATACTGAATCAACACATATCAATGAAGATATGAAAAAAGCAGCAGTTGAAGCAATTGCGAATTTAATAGAAGCTGATGAACTTAACCCAGATTATTGTATTCCTGGGCCTTTCGATAAAAGAGTGGCACCTTCAGTTGCACGAGAAGTCGCTAAAGCGGCAATGGAAACTGGTGTAGCAAGAATAGAGGTTGATCCACAAGCGGTTTATGATAAAACAATGCAATTAACAGATTTGAAATAACCTAGAAGGGCAACGATTTTTATATAGAAACATAGACATGTATAATTGAGACATTATGATATAACGTATCCATAATGTCTCGCTCATATTTTATGTTCGATATTATTATTTCAGAATGTAAACAATTAATGTTGTATGGTTAGGTGGAGGTTTACGAATGTTTAAAGACTTTTTTAATCGCAGTAGTAAAAAGCGAAAATATTTAACAGTCCAAGACTCAAAACAAAATGAAGTACCAGCAGGCATTATGACAAAATGTCCTAAATGTAAAAAAATAATGTATACAAAAGAATTAAATGAAAATCTGAATGTATGCTTTAACTGTGATCATCATATTGCATTGCCTGCTTACAAAAGAATTGAAGCAATTACTGATGAGAATAGTTTCGTTGAATTCGATAAAGGTATGACATCAGCAAATCCATTAGACTTCCCTGGTTACCAAGAGAAAATTGAAAAAGATCAACAAAAAACAGATTTAAGTGAGGCTGTTGTGACTGGTACTGCCAAATTAGAGGGTATTGAATTTGGTGTTGCAGTTATGGATGCTAGATTTAGAATGGGAAGTATGGGGTCCGTTGTTGGTGAAAAAATATGTCGAATTATAGATTACGCTACAGAACATAGACTACCGTTTATTTTGTTTTCTGCAAGTGGTGGTGCAAGAATGCAAGAGGGGATTATTTCGTTAATGCAAATGGGTAAAACGAGTGTTTCCTTAAAACGACATTCAGATGCGGGATTACTTTATATTTCATGTTTAACGCATCCAACAACTGGTGGTGTTTCTGCAAGCTTTGCATCTGTTGGTGACATCAATTTAAGTGAGCCTAAAGCATTAATAGGATTTGCTGGTCGACGTGTCATTGAACAAACTATCAATGAGAAACTTCCAGATGATTTCCAAACTGCAGAGTTTCTACTTGAACATGGACAATTAGATAAAGTTGTTCATCGTAAAGAAATGAAAGATACACTTGCCCAGTTATTAAAAATGCACCAAGAGGTGAAAAAAGATGCTTGATTTTGAAAAACCACTTTTTGAAATAAAAAATAAAATTGAATCACTTAAACAATCTCAAGAAAAAAATGATGTCGATTTACAGGATGAAATTGATTTACTTGAGGCATCACTTGAAAGAGAAACTAAAAAAATATATACCAATCTCAAGCCATGGGATAGAGTACAAATTGCACGTCTTCAAGAAAGACCTACAACGTTAGATTATATCCCGTATATCTTTGATTCATTTATTGAATTACATGGTGACCGTAATTTTAGAAACGACCCTGCGATGATAGGTGGGATTGGCTATTTGAATGGAACACCTGTCACAGTAATAGGCCAACAACGAGGTAAAGATACTAAGGATAATATTTACCGTAACTTTGGGATGGCTCATCCTGAGGGATATCGTAAAGCCTTAAGATTAATGAAACAAGCTGAGAAATTTAATAGACCTATCTTCACATTTATAGATACTAAAGGTGCCTATCCAGGTAAAGCTGCTGAAGAGCGAGGTCAAAGTGAATCTATTGCTAGAAATTTAGTAGAGATGGCTTCATTAAAAGTACCTGTTATAGCAATTGTTATCGGTGAAGGTGGTAGTGGTGGCGCACTCGGCATTGGTATTGCAAATAGAATTATGATGCTTGAAAATAGTACTTATTCTGTTATTTCTCCAGAAGGGGCCGCAGCACTATTATGGAAAGATAGTTCATTAGCTAAAATGGCTGCCGAAACGATGAAAATCACTGCAAAAGATTTATATCATTTAAAAGTGATAGACAACGTTATTGATGAACCATTAGGTGGTGCACATAATAATGTAGAGCAACAAGCGGTTGAAATTAAAAAGGCCTTCATTAATCAATTAGAACAATTACAATCATTAAGTAGTGATGAACTCGTTGAAAACAGATTTACGAAATTTAGAAATATTGGTTCTTTTATTGAAAATTAATAAAGGAATTAATGACTATAATAACTTTCAAATTTAAATATCATTTGCATCAATTCACTGAGCAATGAAAGCATTTATATAACCTATAATGTTCTTGTCATTCCTAAGCGGGTGGGACAAAAAATTCGTATAGAATTTTGTCCCACCTTTTTTTCTGTATCATTAGAAATTTTCTTTATAAAACGTTTACATCAATTTTATACACCTATATTGATGGAACACTAAAAAAAATTGTGGTAATTTATTATTAAAGAGAAATCTAGTTAGGAAAGGGAATGTCGTCATGAAGAAAATTGCGGTTTTAACTAGTGGTGGAGATTCACCAGGCATGAATGCTGCTGTAAGAGCAGTTGTACGTAAGGCGATTTATAACAACATTGAAGTTTATGGAATTTATCAAGGTTATCAAGGATTGCTAGATGATAATATTCATAAATTAGAATTGGGTTCAGTAGGGGATACAATTCAACGTGGAGGTACTTTCCTTTACTCTGCAAGATGTCCTCAATTCAAAGAGGCAAGTGTAAGACAAAAAGGTATAGAGAATTTACACAAACGTGGTATTGAAGGGCTCGTAGTAGTTGGAGGAGACGGTAGTTACCGAGGTGCCCAACGTATTAGTGAAGAAACTAAAGATATTAAGACGATTGGTATCCCAGGTACAATTGATAATGATATTAATGGTACAGACTTCACAATTGGATTTGACACAGCATTAAATACGATTATTGATAGTGTCGATAAGATCAGAGATACTGCTTCAAGTCATGCAAGAACATTTGTTGTTGAAGTTATGGGTCGTGATTGCGGTGATTTAGCACTTTGGGCTGGATTATCAGTAGGTGCTGAAACAATATTAGTTCCAGAAGCGAATACAGACATTAAAGATATCGCTGAAAAGATAGAAAGTGGTATCAAGCGTGGTAAGAAACACTCAATCGTGATGGTAGCTGAAGGAAGTATGAGTGGTCAAGAATGTGCGGATCAATTGATGAAATATATTAATGTTGATGCACGTGTATCTGTATTAGGTCACATTCAACGTGGCGGTAGCCCATCTGGTGCTGATAGAGTACTAGCATCACGTTTAGGTGGTTATGCTGTTGATCTATTAATGCAAGGTCGTTCTGGACAAGGTGTTGGTATCATGAATAATAAATTGACTGCAACACCATTTGATGAAATCTTCAATGGCAACGACCATAAATTTAATACAGATATTTATGAATTAGCGAAAGAGTTATCTATTTAATTTAGGAGGCTTTTTAAAATGAGAAAGACTAAAATTGTATGTACAATTGGACCTGCATCAGAGTCTGAAGAAATGTTAGAAAAATTAATGAAAGCTGGTATGAACGTAGCGCGTTTGAACTTCTCTCATGGTAGTCATGAAGAACATAAAGCACGTATTGATACGATTCGTAAAGTAGCAGATAGATTAGGTAAAACAATCGGTATCTTATTAGATACAAAAGGACCTGAAATTCGTACTCATGACATGAAAGATGGCTTAATTATGCTTGAAAAAGGCAAAGAAGTAATCGTAAGTATGTCACAAGTTGAAGGTACACCTGAAAAATTCTCAGTAACTTATGAAGACTTAATTAATGATGTGCAAGTAGGGTCATACATCTTACTTGATGATGGTTTAGTTGAATTACAAGTTAAAGACATCGATAAAACTAAAGGCGAAGTTAAATGTGATATCTTAAACACTGGTGAATTAAAAAATAAAAAAGGTGTTAACTTACCTGGCGTAAAAGTTAATTTACCTGGTATTACTGATAAAGATGCTGACGATATCTTATTTGGTATCAAAGAAGATGTTGATTATATCGCAGCAAGCTTTGTACGTCGTCCTAGTGATGTTTTAGACATTCGTGAAATTTTAGAAAGAGAAAATAATCATAACATTACTATTTTCCCTAAAATTGAAAACCAAGAAGGTATTGATAATATCGAAGAAATATTAGAAGTATCTGACGGTTTAATGGTAGCTCGTGGTGATATGGGTGTTGAAATACCACCTGAATCAGTACCAATCGTACAAAAAGATTTAATTAGAAAATGTAATAAATTAGGTAAACCAGTTATTACTGCAACACAAATGTTAGATTCAATGCAACGTAATCCACGTGCAACTAGAGCAGAAGCAAGTGACGTTGCCAATGCGATCTATGATGGTACTGACGCTGTGATGCTTTCAGGTGAAACTGCTGCAGGTTTATATCCTGAAGAAGCTGTTAAAACAATGAGAAATATTGCTGTTTCTGCTGAAGCTGCTCAAGATTATAAAAAATTATTATCAGACCGTACTAAATTAGTAGAAACTTCATTAGTTAACGCTATTGGTGTATCAGTTGCACATACTGCATTAAACTTAAATGTAAAAGCAATTGTTGCGGCAACTGAAAGTGGTTCTACAGCTGTAACAATTTCAAAATATCGTCCTCATTCAGATATTATTGCAGTGACACCAAGTGAACATACTGCGCGTCAATTAGCTTTAGTTTGGGGTGCATATCCTGTCATTAAAAAAGGACGTAAAACTACGGATGACTTATTAAATAATGCAGTTGCAACTGCAGTTGAAACTGGTCGCGTTACAAATGGTGACTTAATCATTATCACTGCTGGTGTACCTACTGGTGAAAAAGGTACAACTAACATGATGAAATTACATTTAGTTGGCGATGAAATTGCTAAAGGGCAAGGTGTAGGTCGTGGATCTGTTGTTGGTAAAACAGTAGTTGCAAACAGTGCAAACGATTTAGAAGGTGTAGATTTAAGTGAGTCAATTATTGTAACAAACTCTGTAGATGAAACACTAGTACCTTACATTGAACAAGCGGTTGGCTTAATCACAGAAGAAAATGGTATCACTTCACCAAGTGCAATTATTGGTCTTGAAAAAGGTATTCCAACGATTATTGGTGTTGAAAATGCGACTAAAGAATTAAAAGATGGTATCTTAGTAACCGTCGATGCAGCTCAAGGTAAAATCTTTGAAGGCTATGCAAATGTTCTTTAATCTTTGATGATAAAAGCACAATTGCGTAGTGTATGAGACGCTTAAAGAGTCATTATGATTAGCTAAAGTGTACAATATAAAATGTATTATTTATGCTACATTGCTAAACCACAGTAGTTGACTAGAATTGGAATATTTTTGTGAAAGAAGTTTTTCAACATTTTAGTCTTCGATACGGGAGTGAGACAGTGAACACTGTGCCACTCCCGTTCTGTTTTTGCATAGAAGTTTATGGAACTTAGAAAACTTCATTTTGAATATGTTTATTTTTTATGGTAATATAGCATGGATAAAATTTGAGATACTAATATAAGAAGGTTTAATAATTATGAAAGAAAATTTTTGGAGTGAATTACCACGTCCTTTTTTTATTTTGGCACCAATGGAGGATGTAACTGATATTGTTTTTCGTCACGTTGTAAGTGAAGCAGCAAGACCTGATGTTTTTTTCACTGAATTCACTAACACTGAAAGTTTTTGTCATCCAGAAGGTATCCATAGTGTACGTGGAAGGTTGACTTTTAGTGAAGATGAACAGCCAATGGTAGCCCATATATGGGGAGATAAGCCAGAACAATTTAGAGAGATGAGCTTTGGTTTAGCGGACATGGGATTTAAAGGTATAGATTTAAATATGGGATGTCCTGTTGCTAATGTGGCTAAGAAAGGAAAGGGGTCTGGTTTAATACTAAGACCAGAAACTGCGGCAGCAATTATTCAAGCAACAAAAGCAGGAGGCTTACCAGTAAGTGTAAAAACACGTCTAGGATATTACGATATCGATGAGTGGAGAGATTGGTTAAAGCATGTCTTTGAACAAGACATTGCAAACTTATCAATCCATCTCAGAACGCGTAAAGAAATGAGTAAAGTAGATGCTCATTGGGAATTAATTGAAGCGATTAAAGAGTTAAGAGATGAGATTGCCCCAAATACGTTACTAACGATTAATGGTGACATTCCTGATAGACAAACTGGACTAGAACTTGCGACCAAATACGGGGTAGATGGCGTTATGATTGGTAGAGGGATTTTTAATAATCCTTTTGCTTTTGAAAAAGAACCTCGTGAACACTCAAGTAAAGAATTATTAGATCTATTTAGATTGCATTTAACATTGTTTGAAAAATATAGTAATGATGAAAGCCAACAATTCAAAAGTTTACGAAGATTTTTCAAGATTTACGTAAAAGGTATCAAAGGTGCTAGCCAATTACGTCATCAATTAATGAGTACAGAGTCTGTTGATGAAGCACGTGCGCTATTGGATGAATTCGAAGCTAATATTAAAGAAACAATAGATTGATATTCGAACCGACATAGACACTATCTCAACAGCAGTGATAACAATAAAAGGCCAGCAGATGAATTGATAACAATTCATCTACTGGCCTTTTTACGTCTTAATCAATGTTTCAACTATTTAGTACGTTTTGCAACTTGTCTATATCTTAAGTACATTAAACCTAATAGTACAAACCATATAGGAGTTAGGAAGATAGCATTTCTAGTTGTTTCATTTACAAATAATAAACAAAATACTAAGAAGAAGAATACTAAAATTGCATAACCCATATATTTACCACCAGGAAGTTTATATGATACAGTTTTATGTAACTCTGGATTTTTTCTGTGATAATTAATATAAGCAATAATAATTAATGCCCATACGATAATAAATAATACAGTCGAAATAGTAGTTACATACGTAAACACTAATGTAGCGTCAGGGAAAATATAGTTTAATAACGCTGTAACTAATAATAATGCTGATGAACCAATGATAGCAAAATGAGGAACACCATTTTTATTTGTACTTCTAAAGATTGGTGGTGCTTGGTCTTGCTCAGATAATCCGAATAGCATACGGCTATTTGAGAATATACCACTATTACAAGATGAAGCTGCCGCAGTAAGTACTACAAAGTTGATTAATCCAGCAGCGAAAGGAATACCTATTAATGAGAATAATCTAACAAATGGACTCTCATTAGGATCAACTTTATCCCAAGGAATAATAGACATGATAACTGCTAATGCACCCACATAGAATACTAAAATTCTCAAAGGTACAGCATTAATCGCTTTTGGAATTGTTTTTTCTGGGTCTTTAGTTTCGCCTGCAGTAACACCAATCATTTCGATACCTACGAATGAGAATAACGCCATTTGGAATGACATAAAGAAACCAGATGCACCATTAGTAAATATGCCATGTTTATATAAATTTGTGAAACTAGCATGTCCAAATTGTGTTTTATAAGCAATTAAAATCATCACTAAACCTACAACAATTAAAGCAATAATTGTTATGATTTTGATAATAGCGAACCAGAATTCTAATTCGCCAAATAATTTAGCACTTAGTAAATTAAATAGCATTAATATAAGTACACAAAATAGTGCACTGATCCAGTTAGGAATTGCAGGGAACCAGAAACTAACGTACTTCGCAACCGCTGTAACTTCTGCCATACCTGTTATAATCCAACATAACCAATATGTCCAACCAGTAACGAAACCAGCAAATGGTCCTATGTATTCATTTGTCACGTCGGCGAAAGATTTGAAGCGAGTATTTTGAATAATAATCTCACCTAAGCCTCTCATAAACATGAACAACATGAAACCTATAATAATATAAGTTAATAGAATAGATGGACCAGTCATTGCTATGGTTTGACCTGCTCCCAAGAATAACCCAGTACCAATAGCGCCGCCAATAGCAATCAATTGCACATGACGATTACTCAATCCTCTTTGTAATTTTTCTTCAGCCATAAGACAACTCCCTTACATTTAATTAATATTATTATGCACCTATATATTCAATTCGACAATTATTTTTCTAATATTTTCTAAAAATTCCTTTAAATTTTGATTAAATAATTGTAATCAAGCTTGATAATAAAAATGAAATTTTCAATATTTTCTCATTAATTACATAATTTGAATTGGATTGAATGCTTATATAATGGCGTTTATTGGGTATTTGAGTAAAAATAAGTCTATTAAATTAAAGTTAATTACCATTTATTGAGCGATATATAATCGTTCACAAAAGTTATTTGTTTGGCTATAATGGTACTTGAAAGCCATTACATTATGTATAAGAAAAGGGGAATTACTTATGGCAGAATTACAAAAAGGTTTAGAAGGGGTAATTGCAGCTGAAACAAAAATCAGTTCAATTATTGATAGTCAATTAACATATGCGGGATATGATATTGATGATTTAGCAGAAAATGCATTATTTGAAGAAGTCGTGTTCTTATTATGGAACTATAGACTACCAACACAAGATGAATTAGATGCATTGAGAGAAAAATTAAATCATTATATGACTCTAAATCCAAGAGTTTATAAACATTTTGAAGAATATGCGACGGATAATGTGCATCCTATGACGGCATTACGTACATCTGTATCATATATTGCACACTTTGATCCTGATGCTGAAAATGAAACAGAAGAAAATAGAAAAGAAAGAGCCATTCGTATTCAAGCTAAAATTGCTTCTTTAGTTACAGCATTTGCACGTGTTCGTGAAGGAAAAGAACCTGTTAAACCAAATCCTGATTTAGGCTATGCAGCGAACTTCTTATATATGTTAAGAGGGGAATTACCTACAGATACTGAAGTTGAAGCATTTAATAAAGCTTTAGTATTGCATGCAGACCATGAGCTTAATGCTTCTGCATTTACAGCTCGTTGTGCCGTTTCTTCTTTATCTGATATGTATTCAGGCATTGCAGCTGCAGTAGGTTCATTAAAAGGACCATTACATGGTGGTGCGAATGAACAAGTTATGAGCATGCTTTCTGATGTTAAATCAGTAGATGAAGTGGATGCTTACTTAGATGAAAAATTCAAAAACAAAGAAAAAATTATGGGATTCGGTCACAGAGTTTATAAAGACGGAGATCCTAGAGCCAAATATTTACGTGAGATGAGCCGTAAAATTACTTCTGAAACTGGTAGAAGCGAATTATATGATATTTCAATTGCTATTGAAAAACGTATGAAAGAAGAAAAAGGCCTTATTCCTAATGTCGATTTCTTCAGTGCTACGGTATATCATAGTATGGATATCCCACATGATTTATTTACGCCTATATTCGCAGTAAGTCGTACATCAGGTTGGACTGCACATATTCTAGAACAATATCGTGATAATAGAATTATGCGTCCAAGAGCTAATTACATCGGTGAAACAGATCGTAAGTATGTACCAATTGAAGAAAGATAAAAAATAAAGTTAAATAGATTCACAATATTTGGAGGTAAAATTATGTCAGCTGAAAAAATTACAAGATTAAATGATGGATTAAACGTCCCTAATGAACCAATTATTCCTTTCATAATTGGTGATGGTATTGGACCAGATATTTGGAAAGCAGCAAGCCGTGTTATCGATGCAGCTGTTGAAAAAGCTTATAACGGTGAGAAACGTATTGAATGGAAAGAAGTTCTAGCTGGTCAAAAAGCTTATGACGAAACTGGTGAATGGTTACCTCAAGAAACATTAGATACAATAAAAGAATATTTAATTGCAATTAAAGGGCCATTAACTACGCCAATCGGTGGTGGTATTCGTTCATTAAATGTTGCTTTACGTCAAGAGTTAGACTTATTTACTTGCTTACGTCCAGTACGCTGGTTCAAAGGTGTACCTTCACCTGTTAAACGTCCACAAGATGTTGATATGGTAATCTTCCGTGAAAACACTGAAGATATTTATGCTGGTATTGAATTTAAAGAGGGTACTGATGAAGTTAAAAAAATAATTGATTTCTTACAAAATGAAATGGGTGCTACGAATATTCGATTCCCAGAAACTTCAGGTATCGGTGTCAAACCGGTTTCTAAAGAAGGTACTGAGCGATTAGTTAGAGCAGCAATCCAATATGCAATCGATAATGACCGTAAAACGGTAACGCTTGTTCATAAAGGTAATATCATGAAATTTACTGAAGGTGCATTCAAACAATGGGGCTATGATGTAGCACATAATGAATTTGCTGATAAAGTATTTACATGGCAACAATATGACGAAATAGTTGAACAAGATGGTAAAGATGCAGCTAATCAAGCGCAAGAAAAAGCTGAACAAGATGGAAAAATCATTATTAAAGATTCTATTGCTGACATTTTCTTACAACAAATTTTAACTCGTCCAGCCGAACATGATGTTGTTGCTACAATGAATCTTAACGGTGACTATATTTCAGATGCTTTAGCCGCTCAAGTAGGTGGTATTGGTATCGCACCTGGTGCAAACATTAACTATGAATCTGGTCACGCTATTTTTGAAGCAACACATGGTACAGCACCTAAATATGCTGGTTTAAATAAAGTTAATCCATCTTCTGAATTGTTAAGTTCAGTGTTAATGTTAGAACATTTAGGCTGGCAAGAAGCTGCTGATAAGATTACTGATGCAATTGAAGCGACAATCGCATCTAAAGTTGTAACTTATGATTTTGCACGCTTAATGGATGGCGCTACTGAAGTATCTACTTCAGATTTCGCTGATGAATTAATTAAAAACTTAAAATAAGTCAATCAGTGAACAAAGCTTAGTTGTTCATACAAAGTAATCTTAGTTAAATCATGATAATTTGATAGTTAGCAATACATCTGAGAAAGGCTTTATTTAAACCCTTTCTCGAAGTTGCTATCACTCAAAGGAGTGGAACTTGGTATTTAAATAAATCCAGTTCCATTCCTTTTTTTATAAAAAATCAGTTAAATAATTTTATATTTCCTTAACAATATTTAAATAATAGTAATACAAATACTCAATAATTAGAAAATGATAATTTGATTGTTAAGATTATGTAAATTTAATATGTTGTATGTTATTTTTGTTTTAACTTCCGTTATAATGAAATTGAAATGTTATATTTATTCAGGGAGGCACATTATGTCACAAAAAGTATTAGTGGTTGACGATGAGCAATCAATTGTAACTTTATTAAAATATAATCTTGAAACGGCTGGTTACATCGTTGAAGTAGCATACGATGGCGAAGAAGCTTTGGAAAAGGTAAATGAAATTCAACCAGAACTTGTCGTTTTGGATGTAATGTTACCTAAAAAAGATGGTATTGAAGTATGTAAAACAATACGTTCTGATAAAAATTTAGTCCCTATTTTAATGCTAACTGCAAAAGATGATGAGTTTGATCGCGTATTAGGATTAGAATTAGGTGCAGATGACTATATGACAAAACCTTTTTCACCGAGAGAAGTAGTTGCAAGAGTGAAGGCTATCTTGAGAAGATCTAAATTTGCTAGTGAAATTGAAAAAGAAGATGTTGATGATGAGGATATATTGATTGAGAACATTCGAATCAGACCTGAGTTCTTTGAAGTTTATAAAGATGATGAGTTATTAGAACTTACGCCTAAAGAGTTTGAATTACTATTATATCTCATAGAGAGACAAGGGCGAGTAATTACCCGTGAACATATGTTGAATTCAGTTTGGAATTATGAATTCGCAGGCGATTCTCGAATTGTAGACGTTCACATTAGCCATTTGCGAGATAAGCTCGAAGAGAATCCAAAACAACCTAAATTAATCAAAACTGTTCGTGGACTTGGTTACAAATTAGAAAGACCTAAGGCTTAATGCTTAAATTTCATCATCGGTTATTATTATTATTAAGTACAATTACCATTATCAGTTTTATTGGTTTAGGCATCATTATTCATCATACAATTTATCAAATATTATCAACAGCGCAAGTCACAGAGCTCAAACATGTTTCCGAAAATTTCCTCAAATTAAACAAACAAAATGACAATAAGGAAATAAAGAACATTTCAGCTAATCAAAATCTAATCGTTAAGATTACTAAAAACGGAGAAGTGATTTATCAAACAGGGAATCAACATAAATTTAATGATAACATTGATAATGAAGCTAATCCGTCTAATATTATTTATAATCGAGAAAATGGACAGGTAAGATATACATTCAAAACGGTTATTAATGATAAAACGGTATACATAAGTGGGATGAATACTGAAATTCTTGAATTACAGAAGAGTATGTGGAAGTATTTATCTTTAATTGGAATTATTGTTCTTTTAGCAATATATTTGGCAGTTAGAAGCATTCATCGTACATATATTAGACCGATTAATGAGGTTACTTATGCGACTTCGTTAATCGCTGATGGCTATTATCATGTTCGCGTGCCTGAAAGTAATGTCAAGGAGACCAAAGCACTGTTTGTTACAACTAATGATTTGGCTAGACGCTTACAAAAGCTTAATAATAAGCAAAAAATGCAATCTAATCGTTTAAAAACTACATTAGAAAATATTCCAAGTTCCGTTTTAATGATTGACAAACATGGCGAAATCGTAGTTGCAAACCACGCCTATTATGATTTGTTTAGACCAAATGGTAAGGTTGAAAATAAAAAGTATACCTCATATTTAGATACTAAAATTCAACAATTGATTTTAGAAAGTTTTAAAACTGAAAAGCCACTCTATGATCAAATTGAAATCGTATTAAATAACGTTCATCATAAATATTTTGATCTATCTTGTGTTCCAATACTTAGTAAATCTAAAAAGAAATTACAAGGTATGGTTGTTGTTATGCATGACATTACAAATCTTAAAAAATTAGAAAACTTACGACGTGAATTTGTGGCAAATGTTTCTCATGAACTTAAAACGCCTATAACTTCTATTAAAGGTTTTGCTGAAACATTAATTGAAGGTGCAAAAAACGATGAAGAATCGCTTGATATGTTTTTAAACATCATTTTAAAAGAATCTAATCGTATTGAGTCTCTTGTTGCGGACTTATTAGATTTATCTCATATCGAACAACAAACTGAGATAGAAACATCGTTTGTGAATCTCTCAGAACTTGCTTATACTACTATTGATAATCTACAAAACCAAGCAAGATATAAAAATATTAGCATTTTGCCTGAAATTGAAAAAGATATCATCATAGAAGCACATGAAAATAAAATGGCACAAGTCATTACTAATTTACTTTCAAATGCGATTAATTATTCACTTGAAAATAGTGACGTTATTGTAAGAATTTATAGAAAAGGACTTGAAGTTAACTTAGAAATTCAAGATTTTGGCATAGGAATTGAGAAGAGTGACCAAAACCATATTTTCGAAAGATTTTATCGTGTAGATAAAGCGAGAAGTAGAGATTCAGGTGGCACAGGCTTAGGGTTGTCTATAACGAAACATATTGTCGAAGCACATCATGGTACAATAAATGTTGAGAGCAATATTGGTGAAGGTTCGTTATTTAGAGTTTCATTCATAGATGAACAAAAATAATATTTCATCCATTAAGGCCTTTCGTTCATTTTCAATTATTCAATTGATTAATGAAACGAGAGTGCCTTTTTTATTTGCAGAAATTTTTAACCAAACAAAGACTTTTGAAGAAACCATACATTCGTTAACGAACTCTGAATATGCTAAAATATAATAAAATCACTCTGGAGGTATACGCTTTGAATAAACTAGTTTTAATTGATGGTAATAGTTTAAGTTTTCGAGCATTTTATGCATTACCACTTCTTTCTAACAAAGCAGGAATACATACGAATGCAATATATGGTTTTGCGATGTTACTTGAAAAGATTTTAAGAGAAGAACAACCAAGTCATTTTTTAGTTGCGTTTGATGCAGGCAAAACTACATTTAGACATTCAAAATATAGTGAATATAAAGGCGGTAGACAAAGCACGCCACCGGAATTAAGTGAACAATTCCCGTATATTCGACAACTATTGGATACGTATCATATCAAACATTATGAGTTAGAGAACTACGAAGCTGATGATATCATTGGTACATTAAGCAAAGAAGCAAATGAGCAAGGATTTGAAACAATCATTGTTACAGGTGATAGAGACTTAACTCAACTCGCTACTGATCATGTAACCATCTATTACACTAAAAAAGGTGTTACAGATGTCGATCATTATACTCCAGAATTTATTAATGAAAAATATGATGGGCTTGTACCTAGTCAAATTATTGATATGAAGGGACTCATGGGTGATACTTCTGATAACATCCCAGGTGTTGCTGGTGTGGGTGAGAAGACAGCTATCAAGTTATTGAAACAATTTAATACGGTTGAAGGTGTCTATGAAAATTTAGATGCAGTTTCAGGAAAAAAATTAAAAGAAAAACTTGAGAATAGTCGTGACGATGCATTCATGAGTAAAGATTTAGCAACAATAAATAAAGACAGTCCAATTGAAGTAGCACTTAAAGATACTAAATTAGATAATCAAGATGATAATCAAGATAAAATTGAACTGTTTAAAAAGTTAGAATTCAAACAACTCTTAGCTGATATCGATAGTAATCCATCAGAAGAATCTCAAGAAAACAAAGTATTTGAAGTACATAATGATTTCAACAAGATTAATTTTAATGATTTAAAAGAAGCGGTCATCCATATTGAAGTGGATGGTACCAATTACTTACAAGATGCTATTCTCAAATTTGGCTTCTACAATGGTGTGGATCACATTGTTATTCCTGCTGATCAACTTAAAGATTATCCAGAACTGATTGATTGGCTAGAGAATGAAACTACAGAAAAAGTAGTTTATGATGCTAAAAAAACATACGTTGTTGCACATAGATTAGACATTGATATTAAAAATATTGTGTTTGATGTTATGTTAGCTAGTTATATTATCGATCCATCAAGAACAATTGAAGATGTTAATTCGGTTGTTAGTAACTATAAACAAAACTATGTTCAAGATGATGTGTCAATCTATGGAAAAGGAAAAAAACGACACATTCCAGAAGATTCGGTTTTAGATAAGCATATTGCATCCATTACTGAGGCAATTCATGCTTGTAAACCTGAAATGGTTGATGAACTAAAATTACATCAACAAATAGATTTATTGTTAAACTTAGAACTTCCATTAGCGCGCATCTTGAGTGAAATGGAAGAAACTGGCATTTTCACTGATGCTAATGATTTGAAAGAAATGCAGTCTGAAATTCAAGGGAAATTAGATTTATTAATCAGTAATATACATGAGGCAGCTGGAGAAGAATTTAATATTAATTCTCCTAAACAACTAGGTGTAGTACTATTTGAAACTTTGGAATTACCAGTCATTAAGAAAACTAAAACAGGTTATTCTACTGCGGTTGATGTGTTAGAACAACTACAAGGTCAACATCCTATCATTGATTACATTCTAGAATATCGTCAATTATCTAAATTACAATCTACCTATGTTGAAGGGTTACAAAAAGTAATTAGTGATGATAATCGCATTCATACCCGCTTCAACCAAACGTTAGCACAAACGGGACGTTTATCAAGTGTAGATCCAAACTTACAAAATATACCTGTTCGTCTTGAAGAAGGACGTAAAATTAGAAGAGCCTTCAAACCCACTTCTAATGACAGTGTGATTTTATCAGCAGACTATTCTCAAATTGAATTACGTGTGCTTGCGCATATCACTCAGGATGAAAGTATGAAAGAGGCATTTATTCACGAAAGAGATGTCCATACTGCAACTGCAATGAAAGTATTTGGAGTAGAAGCGGAAGAGGTTGATGCGCTAATGCGTAGACAAGCGAAAGCTGTTAACTTTGGCATCGTTTACGGTATTAGTGATTATGGTTTAAGTCAAAGCTTGAATATTACGCGAAAAAAAGCGAAAGCATTTATCGATGATTATTTAGCTAGTTTTCCAGGTGTAAAACAATATATGTCTGACATCGTTAAAGATGCTAAAGCGGATGGATTTGTGGAAACATTATTGCATCGTCGTAGATATATTCCTGATATTAATAGTCGAAACTTTAATTTAAGAGGATTTGCTGAACGTACAGCAATGAATACGCCAATACAAGGTAGTGCGGCAGATATTATTAAGTTAGCAATGGTTGAATTTGATAAACAAATAAAACAAACGTCATACCATGCGCAATTGTTATTACAAGTACACGATGAGTTGATTTTCGAGGTGCCAGCAAATGAAGTAGAGGATTTCAGTTTATTTGTTGAAGAAATTATGGAACACGCACTACAATTAGATGTACCGCTAAAAGTAGACTCTAATTATGGAGCTACATGGTATGATGCAAAATAGAAAGAGGAATTAGAAATGCCAGAATTACCAGAGGTTGAACATGTAAAGAGAGGGATTGAACCTTATATCTTAAATGCGACAATTAAAAGTGTGACATTTTCAAGTAAAGTTATAGAAGGAAAACAACAAGGAAAAGAGACCATCATTAAGGGTATCAACTTGGATGGGTTCCGATTGAATAGCGAAGGGTACGCTATTCAATCTGTGGAACGTAGAAGTAAATATATTGTTTTCACAATTCAAAAAAACCAAACTCAACGTATTATATTAAGTCATTTAGGTATGGCAGGAGGCTTTTTTATCGTTGATAAATTATCGGATATTAGTACACCAAATTATCGAAAACATTGGCATGTTGTATTTCACTTAGATAATGGTAAACAACTAGTATATTCGGATATCAGACGATTTGGGGAGTTAAGAAATTTGGCGTCTTTCCAAGATTACCCTGCTTTTCTTGATATTGCACCTGAACCATTTAATGATGATGCATTAAATCACTTTTTAAATCGTATTAAACTTAAAAAATATCAAAATAAACCCATTAAACAAATGCTACTTGATCATAAGATGATAGCAGGATGTGGCAATATTTATGCGTGTGAAGCTTTGTTTAGAGCAGGTGTATTACCAGATCGGAAAGTTAAACAAACTTCAAATCAAGAACGTCAAATGTTGTTTTACTATGTTCAAGAAGTGTTAAAAGAGGGTATAAACAACGGTGGTACTAGCATTTCAGATTATCGTCATGCAGATGGTAAAACAGGAGAAATGCAATTACATTTAAATGTATATAAACAAAAGACATGTAACGTTTGTGGGCATGATATTGAGCAAAAGGTAGTGGCTACACGTAATAGTCATTTCTGCCCACATTGTCAGAAATAAAGGTGAGTGAATATTTATGCCAAAAGTAATAGGGTTAACAGGTGGTATTGCCACAGGTAAATCAACGGTTTCTGAATTATTGACAGCATATGGTTTTAAGGTTGTAGATGCTGACATCGCTTCAAGACAAGCTGTTGCAAAAGGAACGAAAGGTTTAGAACAAGTGCGTACTGTTTTTGGTGAACGTGCTATCACAGATGAAGGTGAAATGGATCGTCAATACGTAGGAGAAATTGTGTTTAATCATCCAGAAAAGCGCATCGAGTTAAATGATATCGTTCATCCAATAGTTAGAGAAATAATGGAAAAAGAGAAACAAAACTATCTTAATCAAGGTTATGATGTCATTATGGATATTCCACTCCTTTTTGAAAATGAATTACAGGATACGGTGGATGAAGTATGGTTAGTTTATACATCTGAAAGCATCCAAATAGAGAGATTGATGGAACGTAATCAATTGTCACTTGAAGATGCTAAAGCGCGTGTGTATAGCCAAATTTCAATTGATAAAAAAAGTAGAATGGCAGATCATGTTATAGATAACCTAGGAGATAAGTTAGAACTTAAACAAAATTTAGAACAACTATTAACTGAAAAAGGGTTTATCAATAGAGAAATATAAATTTTATGTGACTCAATTTATAAATTATAGCTCTAGTAGACGAAACATGCTTAAACTTTAATTTTTGCATTAATACGTTTATTAGAGCTTTTTGCTAGTTTAAAATAATCAGCTTAAAAAAATTTTTTAAAATCATCAGAAAACGCTTTCAAATTTTCGTTATTATGTTACACTATTTTTATAAAGTATAACATATAAACAAACAATCAAGGGGTGCTTTAAATGTCAACAAATATAGCAATTAATGGTATGGGTAGAATTGGTAGAATGGTGTTAAGAATCGCTTTACATAAAGAAGACTTAAATATTGTAGCGATTAACGCAAGCTATCCACCTGAAACAATTGCGCATCTAATTAATTATGATACTACTCATGGTAGATTCGATAAGAAGGTTGAACCTATTGAGAATGGTATCCGTGTCGATGGACATGATATTAAACTTGTGTCTGACCGTAACCCTGAAAATTTACCTTGGGAAGCGTTAGATATTGATATCGTTATTGAAGCTACGGGTAAATTTAATCATGGTGACAAAGCGATTGGACATATCAAAGCAGGGGCTAAAAAAGTATTATTAACTGGACCATCTAAAGGTGGACATGTACAAATGGTAGTCAAAGGGGTAAATGATAATCAATTAGATGTTGAAACGTATGACATTTTTAGTAATGCGTCATGTACAACAAACTGTATTGGACCGGTAGCTAAAGTTTTAAATGATCAATTTGGTATTGTTAATGGTCTTATGACAACAGTTCATGCAATTACAAATGATCAAAACAATATAGATAATCCACATAAAGATTTACGTCGCGCACGTTCTTGTAACGAAAGTATTATACCAACGTCAACTGGTGCTGCTAAAGCTTTAAAAGAAGTACTCCCAGAATTAGAAGGTAAACTTCATGGTTTAGCTTTACGTGTACCAACTAAAAACGTTTCACTTGTTGATTTAGTGGTTGATTTAAAAGAAAACGTAACAGCAGAACAAGTTAACGATGCATTCCGTAATGCAGATTTAGATGGCATTCTTGATGTAGAAGATGCACCATTAGTTTCGATGGACTTTAATACTAACCCTAATTCAGCAGTCATTGATGCTCAAAACACAATTGTAATGGGGGATAATAAAGTAAAAGTGATTGCATGGTACGATAACGAGTGGGGTTATTCAAATAGAGTAGTTGAAGTTGCTCAACAAATTGCCAAATTAATTGGTTCTGAAAATGTTGCGACTGCGAAATAATAAATTTTAACAGTCAAATATCGCGAGACTATTAAATCTTTTAACTAAGATTAAATAGTCTCGCTTTTTTGTTTTATATCATTTAGTTACAAACCTTTTACATAGTATTAGAAATTAAGGAATAGGTTATACGTGAATTAGAATTTTTATTAATTTTTTTAAATTTTAGTGTGTTTTTAATGCGCATTGGACTTCTTTTGTCTAGAATGCTTTTATAGTATAATGAATCATAATCTATTCAAGAGGGTGAAAGAAATGAAATGCCCAAAATGTAGTTCAACGCATTCGCGTGTTGTTGATTCAAGACATGCAGATGATGCTAATGCAATTAGACGTAGAAGAGAATGTGAAAATTGTGGCACTCGATTTACGACATTTGAACATATAGAAGTAAGTCCATTGATTGTGGTTAAGAAGGATGGGACGCGAGAACAATTTTTAAGAGAGAAAATATTGAATGGACTTGTTAGATCATGTGAGAAGCGACCTGTACGTTATCAGCAATTAGAGGATATTACGAATAAGGTTGAATGGCAATTACGTGATAGCGGCCAAACAGAAATTTCTTCTAGAGATATTGGAGAACATGTAATGAATTTATTAATGCATGTTGATCAAGTATCTTATGTAAGATTTGCTTCAGTATATAAGGAATTTAAAGATGTTGATCAATTATTAGCATCAATGCAAGGCATCTTGAATGATAATAAACGGAGTGATATATAAATGAGTTTGCACTCATATGAATATGGTTTAAGCCCGCATGACGGTTATAAAGTGTATCGTCAATTCCAATTTAATCATAATCATTTGGAGATACTTAATCGATTGTATATGCCCTTAATAGGCGCACAAGCTATAGGTACATATCATTTTATGAACCAATTTGTGAACAGTGATGAAACATTAACACACTATACAATCATGAATGAATTAAAATTGAATTTGGCAGAATTTCGTCAATACATGGATTTATTAGAAGCAATCGGTTTGATTAAAACATATGTAAATCACGATGAACAACAATCATTTTTCATTTATGAATTAGTACAGCCACCTACTGCATATCAGTTTTTTAATGATCCTATGTTATCTGTTTACTTATATAATCAAGTTGATAAACAACGTTATAAAAGCCTAAAAAATTATTTTAAAAAACAAGAACCTGATTTAAATGGCTTTCAACAAGTTACGCGCAAATTTACTGATGTATTTAAAGTACCTTATGCTAATGTTCCTGTAGATGCATCATCAATAAAAAAAGAAAAGTCATACAATGGTATTGATTTATCTAATGTGTCGTTTGATTTTGAAATTTTAAAAGAGATGCTACGTAATCATTTTATTAGTGATGAAATTATTACTAAAGAAACCAAAGATTTAATAGTTCAATTAGCGACTTTATATGGTTTAACAGAAGATGCTATGAAGCGTATTATTTTAAATTCTATTACAAGTAATCAACAGTTATCGCATGAAGAAATTAGAAAACATGCCCGTTCGTATTATTTGATTGAACATAATCAACAATTACCTGAGCTGGAACCAAAAGGTAGCAGTGAAAGCCAAAGTGAAGTTACTCATATTCGGCAAGCTACATCGTCAGAACAAGTCACTACAGATAATAATTGGTTGCAATTGTTAGAGGAAACGAGCCCAATCGATATGTTGACATCTTGGTCTGGGTCAGAGCCAACATTCCAACAAAAGAAAATGGTTGAAGAATTAATTGAAAGAGAAAAGTTAAACTTTGGTGTTATAAATATTTTGCTTCAATTTGTCATGTTAAAAAATGATATGAAATTACCAAAGACATACATTTTAGAAATTGCATCCAACTGGAAGAAATTGGGCATTAAGTCTGCAAAAGAGGCATATGACTACGCATTAAAAGCTAGTGAGCAAAAAGCCGATTACAAAGGCAACGATAAATCTCAATCAAGAAAACGATATGCTAAATCTCGAGAAATTGTATCTAGAGAGAAAACGCCAAAATGGTTGAAAAATAGAGGACAGGAAAAACAGGAAAAAGCACTAACTAAAGAAGAACAGGAACGTTTTGAAAAAGAACGCGCTGCATTCCGTGAGCAACTCATACGTGATTGGGAGGAGGATTAAATGAAGTCATTTAATAGTATTATCAAAGCAAATGGAGATTTAGAGAAACGAATTGCTAAAATCAAGCAGCAAGTCATAAATGACCCTGCTGTAAAAGCATTCTTAAACCAGCATCAATCTGAATTGACGAACGACATCATTGATAATGATTTGAATGTATTACAAGAGTATAAAGATCAACAAAAGATTTATGATGGTCATGATTACGAACACTGTCCGAATTTTGTAAAAGGACATGTTCCTGAATTATATGTGGAGAATAATAGAATAAAAATTCGTTATAATATGTGTCCATGCAAAATTAAACATGATGAAGAAAAATTCAATGCGCATTTAATAACTTCACACCATATGCAACGCGATACGTTAAACGCTAAGATGAAAGATATCTATGATTCAGATATACATCGACTAGCTATCGCTAAACATGCGAATGATATGTGCAAGCAATTAGTTAATGGCGAGAAGGTAAAAGGTATGTATATTCATGGTCCTTTTGGAACAGGTAAGTCGTTTATCTTAGGTGCAATTGCAAACCAACTTAAAGCTAAAAGTATCGCCTCTACGATTGTTTATTTACCTGAATATATTCGTACACTTAAAAGTGGCTTCAAAGATGGTAGTTACGAAACTAAGTTACAACGCATAAGAGAAGCAAAAATATTAATGATAGATGATATTGGCGCAGAAGAAGTGACACCATGGGTGAGAGATGAAGTGATTGGTCCATTGTTACACTATCGAATGGTCCAAGAACTTCCAACATTTTTCTCATCAAATTTAAATTTTGACGAGTTAGAGCATCATTTATCGATTACGCGTGAAGGTGCAGAAGAAACGAAAGCAGCTAGAATTATAGAAAGAATTAAAACATTGTCAACACCATATTATTTAGATGGTAAAAATTTAAGAAATAATTGAAATTTAAAATAACTATTGTATAATTAAGATAAATCTTAATCGTTGAAATAGTTGAAGATATGATAATTTAATCCATGTTATACAGCGAGCTAATATTTAGGATGAGAATTTAGCTAACATATTAAGTTATTACTCCTTCATTATTAGGTATTGGTAATCAATGCCCGGCTCAAGACCGTTATCTTAAGCAGAGATGTTTAGCAATTGCTAAATAACTAGGGTGGTACCACGACAAACTCGTCCCTTTTTTAGGGGGCGAGTTTTTTTATTTCAACGAAAATAGAATTTAATTACGGAGGTTTTATAAATGGATCAAATCAATGTTCAATTTCCAGATGGCAATTCGAAAGCGTTTGATAAAGGAACAACAACTGAAGATATAGCACAATCAATTAGCCCAGGATTAAGAAAAAAAGCTGTGGCTGGTAAATTTAATAATCAAATGGTGGATTTAACTAGACCATTAGAAGAAGATGGAAGTATTGAAATTGTAACACCTGGTAGTGATGAAGCACTTGAAGTTTTACGCCATTCTACTGCACATTTAATGGCTCAAGCTTTAAAACGTTTATACGGGGATGTGAAATTTGGTGTTGGACCGGTTATAGATGGCGGTTTTTATTATGATTTTGATATGGACGAAAAAGTTTCATCAGATGACTTTGAAAAAATTGAAAAAACAATGAAACAAATTGTTAATGAAAATCATAAAATTGAACGCAAAGTTGTATCTAGAGATGAAGCTAAAGCTTTCTTCAAAGATGATCCATATAAATTAGAATTAATCGATGCTATTCCCGAAGATGAAAGTGTAACGTTATATTCACAAGGTGAATTTACGGATTTATGTCGCGGTGTACACGTTCCTTCAACTTCTAAAATCAAAGAATTTAAGTTACTTTCAACTGCTGGTGCCTATTGGCGTGGAGACAGTAATAATAAAATGTTACAACGTATTTATGGTACAGCCTTTTTCGATAAAAAAGATTTAAAAGCACATTTAGAAATGCTTGAAGAACGTCGTGAACGAGATCATCGTCGCATTGGTAAAGATTTAGAACTATTCACAAATAACCCATTAGTAGGGGCTGGATTACCATTGTGGTTACCAAACGGTGCTACAATCCGTCGTGAAATTGAACGCTACATTGTTGATAAAGAGGTAAGTATGGGATATGACCATGTTTATACACCTGTATTAGCAAATGTGGAGTTATATAAAACGTCTGGACACTGGGACCATTATAGAGATGACATGTTCCCACCAATGAAATTAGATGAAACAGAAGAGATGGTATTACGACCTATGAACTGTCCGCATCATATGATGGTTTATAACAACCGTCCACATTCTTATCGTGAATTACCTATTCGTATTGCTGAGTTAGGTACTATGCATAGATATGAAGCGAGTGGTGCTGTATCAGGTTTACAACGTGTACGTGGAATGACATTAAATGACTCTCACATTTTTGTAAGACCTGATCAAATCAAAGATGAGTTTAAACGTGTTGTAAATATGATTCAAGAAGTATATAGAGACTTTGGCTTTGAGGATTATACATTTAGATTAAGTTACAGAGATCCTGAAGACAAAGAGAAATATATGGATGACGATGAAATGTGGAATAAAGCTGAAACTATGCTAAAAGAAGCGGTTGATGAAATGGGATTACCATACGTTGAAGCGATTGGCGAAGCGGCATTCTACGGTCCAAAACTAGACGTACAGGTTAAAACTGCTATGGGTAAAGAAGAAACATTATCTACTGCGCAAATTGATTTCTTATTACCAGAAAGATTTGAATTAACTTACATCGGTAGTGATGGTGAAAATCATCGACCAGTCGTTATTCATCGTGGTGTCGTTTCAACTATGGAACGTTTCGTAGCCTTCTTAACTGAGGAAACAAAAGGTGCCTTCCCAACATGGTTAGCACCAAAACAAGTTGAAATTATCCCAGTTAATGTAGATTTACATTATGATTATGCTAGAAATTTACAAGATGAATTAAAATCACAAGGCGTTCGTGTAGAAATCGATGACCGTAATGAAAAAATGGGTTACAAAATACGTGAAGCCCAAATGCAAAAAATACCTTACCAAGTTGTAGTAGGCGATAAAGAAGTTGAAAATAACGAGGTTAATGTACGTAAGTATGGTTCTCAAGATCAAGACACAGTTGAAAAAGATGAATTCATTTGGAATTTAGTTGATGAAATTCGTTTGAAAAAACGCAGATAGTCTTGATAAAAAAGACAGCATAATGTATATTACTATATAGTTAAATAAAAAAAGAGTTAGAGGTTGCGTCTTTAATGAGTAACACTTCAGAAGTTATTAGGGAACGTATGTTGAAAGTGTGAAAGGTAAAGATGCCGAAATGAATGATATCCTTAAAGATCATTTGTTGGGACAGTTATCGAACAGAAACTGTACTGTCACAATTTGTGATGTGCTACCGAAATAGATTAAGCAAATGGTTGCATATCTTAAGGTATGCAACCATTTTTATATGCTTTAAAAAGTATGAAAAATGGTTTGAAAGTATTGATTGAATGCGTTCATAATCATCGCATAACACAACAAAACGATTTTAGTTAGCCTCTACTGTAAGAAAGGGAGCTTCTATGAGAAAAGTAGAAAGTCAAAATGACGGTATCAAAAGAGGATTGAAAGATCGCCATATTTCTATGATCGCTATGGGAGGTTGTATAGGAACTGGATTATTCATGACATCTGGTGGTGCAATACATGATGCTGGTGCATTAGGTGCTTTAATTGCGTATGCCATTATAGGTGCGATGGTGTTTTTCCTAATGACATCTCTAGGTGAAATGGCAACATATCTACCGGTTTCTGGATCATTTAGTACTTATGCAACACGATTCGTAGATCCATCTTTAGGATTTGCGTTAGGATGGAATTATTGGTTTAACTGGGTTATTACAGTTGCAGCGGATGTTACAATTGCTGCTCAAGTTATTCAGTATTGGACACCTATGGCTGGCATTCCAGCTTGGATATGGAGTTGTATTTTCTTAGTCATTATATTCGCTTTGAATTCTTTATCAGTGAGAGTTTATGGTGAAAGTGAATATTGGTTCGCATTAATCAAAGTCGTAACAGTTATCATCTTTATCGTCATTGGTTTGTTAACGATATTAGGTATCATGGGTGGCGAATTTGTAGGCTTTGATACATTTACTAAGGGTGAAGGACCTATTTTAGGTGGCAACCTAGGTGGCAGTTTATTATCAATTCTAGGTGTATTCTTAGTTGCTGGATTCTCATTCCAAGGTACTGAATTAATTGGTATAACTGCTGGAGAATCTGAAAATCCAGAGCGCGCAGTACCAAAAGCCATTAAACAAGTATTCTGGAGAATATTACTATTCTATATTTTAGCGATATTTGTTATTGGTATGTTAATTCCTTATGATAGCAATGCTTTAATGGGTGGCGATGACAATATTGCTACGTCACCTTTTACATTAGTATTCAAAAATGCTGGTTTAGCCTTTGCAGCATCATTTATGAATGCAGTTATTTTAACTTCTGTATTATCTGCAGGTAACTCAGGTATGTATGCATCAACACGAATGTTATATTCTATGAGTAAAGATAAATTAGCTTTCCATTCATTTGGTAAAACGAATAAATATGGTGTGCCATACTTATCATTATTTGCGACAGCAATTTTAGTTGTTATTATTTTCTTAGTTCAAAAACTAAGTGGTGACGCATATGAATATATTGTTGCTGCAAGTGGTATGACAGGCTTTATCGCATGGGTTGGTATTGCGATTAGTCATTATAGATTTAGACGCGCATTTGAAAAACAACATCACAGTAAGAGAGAATTAAAATATAAAGCAAAATGGTTCCCATTCGGTCCAATTTTTGCAGGGATACTTTGTGTGATTGTTATTATTGGGCAAGATGTTGATTTCATTAAAACAGGTCATTTTGATTTAAATCGATTTGTTATCACATACATGGGTATTCCAGTATTCTTAGTGTTCTTTATTTATCATAAATTGAGATATAAAACTAAGATGATTCCATTGGATAAAGTAGACTTAAGACAAGATGTGTCAATGGATGAAGTAAAACATCATTAAATTAAAAATATTTGTTGACTTATACCACATACACTGATATGATTAATAACGTTGAATACGAAACGTACCAAGTAGAAACACCCGTTTCTCACCTGTAGCGACGCATTAAGCAGTTGGCAGGTTAATCATGTCACACATTATATGTGTATGAGAGAAGAGCGGGCATTCTATGCTCGCTCTTTTTGCTTGGAAAATTTCGTAAAATTTTGGGAGGTGTCAATCATAGCAAAAGATCAAACGCAAGTTAACGAAAAGATTCGCGCTAAAGAATTACGTTTAATTGGCCAAAATGGTGACCAAATTGGTGTTAAATCAAAACGAGAAGCTTTAGAAATGGCTGAACGTGTTGAATTAGATTTAGTAGTTGTAGCACCAAATGCTAAACCACCTGTTGCGAGAATTATGGATTATGGTAAATATAAATTCGAACAACAGAAAAAAGAAAAAGAAATGAAAAAGAAACAAAAAGTTATCAATGTTAAAGAAATACGCTTAAGTCCAACTATTGAGGAACACGATTTCCAAACTAAGTTGAAAAATGGTCGTAAATTCTTATCTAAAGGCGATAAATGTAAAGTTTCTATTCGTTTTAGAGGTCGTGCAATTACGCATAAAGAAATTGGTCAACGCGTATTAGAAAAATTCGCTGACGAATGTAAAGATATTGCCACTGTTGAACAGAAACCTAAAATGGAAGGGCGTCAAATGTTTATCATGTTAGCGCCTGTTAACGAAAAATAATTCATTATTATTAGGAGGAAATGAATCATGCCAAAAATGAAAACTCACCGTGGAGCAGCTAAACGTGTTAAAAGAACTGGTTCAGGTCAATTAAAACGTTCAAGAGCTTTCACATCTCACTTATTCGCAAATAAAAACACTAAACAAAAACGTAAATTACGTAAAGCTAAATTAGTTTCTAAAAGCGATATGAAACGCGTAAAACAATTATTAGCTTATAAAAAATAATTGTCATTAATAAACGAACGATAAATCATTGTTATATCTAAGGAGGAATTTAATATGCCACGAGTTAAAGGTGGAACAGTAACAAGAGCACGTCGTAAAAAAACGATTAAATTAGCTAAAGGTTACTTCGGTGCTAAACACACATTATATAAAGTAGCAAAACAACAAGTAATGAAATCAGGTCAATACGCTTTCCGTGACCGTCGTCAACGTAAACGTGACTTCCGTAAATTATGGATTACACGTATCAATGCAGCTGCACGTCAACATGACATGAGCTATTCAAGATTAATGAACGGCTTGAAAAAAGCAGACATCAATATTAACCGTAAAATGCTTTCTGAAGTAGCTATTTCAGATGAAAAAGCATTCGCTGAATTAGTATCTAAAGCTAAAGAAGCTTTAAAATAATTGATTTAATAAAGATGACTTTGAAGTCATCTTTTTTTGTTTTCAAATAATTAAAAATTGAAATTATAAATCGTTAATGCACCTTTATTTGTTCTTTGGTGATTGAGTTTGATAAAATGCTAATTAAGAAATTATTGTAAGGAGAACACTATGTCTAAATATGATGAGCAAATTATAGTAGTACCAAGAGATATCCTTTTTGAAGAAGAATCAAACGCCTTTAATGGGTTTTTAACTAAAAATGATCCACAAGGCAAAGCAATATTTAATACTTTTTCTAAATATGAAGTTAAACGACGTGGAGATATGGAAGAGGACCCTTCATATAAACAATTAATTTCATATTGCTTACTAGAAAATGAAAAAAATGAATTGCTAATTTATAAAAGGTTAAGCGGTGGTGGAGAATCACGTTTACACGGTCAATCATCTATTGGTGTGGGTGGACACATGAATGATGTAATAGGCGCGAGTTCGATTAATGAAATTTTAAGAGAAAATGCTCAAAGAGAACTTGAAGAGGAAGTAGGATTATCTGAAGCCAATTCTCAAAATATGGAATATATCGGATTTATAAATGATGATACAAATGATGTTGGCAAAGTACATATTGGTGTAGTTTTTAAAATTAAAGTTAACTCAAATGATATTGAAGTTCGCGAAACAGATACATTAAAAGTTCAATGGTTGGAGAAAGAAAGCATTGATAATTATGATGATTTTGAAACATGGAGTGCATTGATTTTAAAAGAGTTATAGGAGGGAGATGAAATGTCTGATATTATCCCTTTTCCGAAATTGCAACAAAAATTATATAAAGATATTAAAGTAGCACATAATAAGCAACAATATGAAATGCTATACCAATTGTTTGAAAATTATGAGACACAATTTGAATTAGACGAAACACTAGCTTTAATTAAATGTAATATGCTGTATCATTTAAATTCTTTTTTAGAGTTAAGAGAAGAGGCTATTGTACTCTTGAAAAGAGGGATTCAACAATATGATGAGTTAATGTTATATTACATCAAAGCGTTAAATGGTCTTGGGCAGTATTATGAATCCGTCAATGTTATTAATCAGATCATAGATGAAGTTCAAAGTCATAAAACTAGAATGGCGTTATTCCCACTAAAAGAATATGCGCAATCACAGTTGAATGAAGATAAACATATAACTAGTCAAATGTTGACTAAATTCAACACCTTGAACCTAAACGAACAAATTCAATTAATACTTAAATTGATTGATAATGGCCATTATGAATTTAAAGAAACCATTGCCTTTTTGCTAGCCAATGAGGTAGAAGCATATAATTTAAAGAGTTTAATGATCGAATTTTTAAGGTTTGCTGGATATCATTCAGCGATTTCGATAAAAAAGATGGGTCACTCCATTAAAGTTATTCCATCTGAGCTTAATGGTCTAGAACATACTGAACTTAAAACTCAAGTCATTCCTAAAGTCATTGAGCGTTTAGAGAATGGAGCGCTAAACATCATAGATGAAGCCATACATGCAATGAATAACCATGCTATATTATTATATCCACTTAATATATATGAATTATTTGATTATGAAGATTGGATTATGGGATATGATGTTTATTTTAAATCAATGATTGGTATAGAAAGTACGGAAGCTAATTTAGACGTATTAAGTTTTATTCATCAACTTGATGGTCAACTTTGAGCAAATTATTTTATAATATTAAATGAATTCGTTAAAGTTAGATTATTGAAATTTAAAAGTGTTTTAAAGCCCTATAAAAGACTGTTTGTGTCCGTATTGGACGTGTGCTATAATAGGGAAGTTGAAAAAATAAAAATGTAATCATGGAGGTATTTATACATGACAGCAACTTGGGAAAAAAAGGAAGGTAACGAAGGATTATTAAAAGTTACAGTTCCAGCAGAAAAAGTAGACAAAGCATTAGATCAAGCATTTAAAAAAGTAGTTAAACAAATTAACGTGCCTGGTTTCCGTAAAGGTAAAGTGCCTCGTCCTATCTTTGAACAACGTTTCGGTGTAGAAGCATTATATCAAGATGCAGTAGACATTCTATTACCTGAAGCTTATGGTGAAGCGATTGATGAAACTGGTATTAACCCAGTAGCACAACCTGAAATTAATGTTACACAAATTGAAAAAGGTAAAGATTTCGAATTTGAAGCTACTGTAACGGTTGAACCAGAAGTTCAATTAGGTGATTACAAAGGTTTAGAAATTGAAAAACAAGATTCAGAATTAACTGATGAAGATTTACAAGAAGCAATTGACCACAGCTTAGGTCACTTAGCTGATATGGTAGTTAAAGAAGATGGCGCTGTTGAAAATGGTGATACAGTGAATATCGACTTTGATGGCTATGTAGACGGTGAACAATTTGAAGGTGGACAAGCTGACGGTTATGACCTTGAAATCGGTTCAGGTTCATTTATCCCTGGATTTGAAGATCAATTAGTAGGCGTTAAAACAGGTGAAGAAAAAGACGTAGTTGTTACATTCCCTGAAGAATATCATGCTGAAGAATTAGCTGGTAAAGAAGCTACTTTCAAAACAAAAGTAAACGAAATTAAATATAAAGAAGTACCAGAATTAGATGACGAAATCGCTAATGAATTAGATTCTGAAGCTAATAGTGTTGATGAATACAAAGAAAACTTACGTAAACGTTTATCAGAACAAAAAGCTGAAGAAGCTAAAAATGTAGAAAAAGAAGAAGCAATTAACAAAGCGACTGATAATGTAACAATCGATATTCCTCAAGCAATGATTGATACTGAATTAGATCGTATGGTTCAAGAATTTGGTCAAAGAATTCAACAACAAGGATTAGACTTACAAACTTATTTCCAAATTTCAGGTCAAGATGAGTCTCAACTAAGAGAACAAATGAAAGATGACGCTGAACAACGCATTAAAACAAACTTAACACTTTCAGCAATTGCAGATAAAGAAAATATTGAAGCAACTGATGAAGATATCGATAAAGAATTAGAAAAAATGAGTAAACAATTTAATATCTCTGTAGAAGATATTAAAAACACTTTAGGTAATACAGACATCATTAAAAATGATGTACGTATTCAAAAAGTTATTGACTTACTTAGAGACAATGCTAAATACGTTGAATCTACAAAAGAAGACAAATAATAATTCATTGTTAAATTAATAATTAAAATTTAAAGTAGCAGGTGCATCAATATATGTAACCTGCTACTCTATGTTTTAAGCATTTTAGTTGTTAACCATGAATTTGCATTGTAGAATGCTATCTAGTATAGTCGTTTAAGAATAGAGGTGTAAATGAATGTTTAAATTCAATGAAGATGAAGAAAATTTAAAATGTTCTTTCTGTGGTAAGGACCAAGACCAAGTTAAGAAATTAGTCGCAGGAAGTGGCGTATATATCTGTAATGAGTGTATCGAATTATGTTCAGAAATTGTGGAAGAAGAGTTGGCTCAAACGACTTCTGAAGAATTTACTGAACTGCCTACACCGAAAGAAATTATGGATCATTTAAATGAATATGTTATTGGTCAAGAAAAAGCTAAAAAATCTTTAGCAGTAGCTGTATATAATCACTACAAACGTATTCAACAATTAGGACCTAATGAAGACGAAGTCGAGTTACAAAAAAGTAACATTGCGTTAATAGGACCAACTGGTAGCGGTAAAACTTTACTCGCACAAACATTAGCCAAAACGTTAAACGTCCCATTTGCAATTGCAGATGCTACAAGTTTAACAGAAGCTGGCTACGTTGGTGATGACGTAGAGAATATTCTATTACGATTAATTCAAGCAGCCGACTTTGATATTGATAAAGCTGAAAAAGGTATTATCTATGTTGATGAGATTGATAAGATTGCTCGAAAATCTGAAAATACGTCTATTACACGTGATGTATCTGGTGAAGGTGTTCAACAAGCTTTACTTAAAATTCTTGAAGGCACGACTGCTAGCGTGCCACCACAAGGTGGACGTAAACACCCAAACCAAGAATTAATCCAAATTGATACAACGAATATCTTATTCATTTTAGGTGGTGCGTTTGATGGCATCGATGAAGTTATTAAACGTCGCTTAGGTGAAAAAGTAATTGGATTTGCAAGTAATGAAGCGGATAAATATGATGAAGAAGCATTGTTAGAACAAATTCGTCCAGAAGATTTACAATCATATGGTTTAATTCCTGAGTTTATCGGACGTGTGCCAATTGTTGCTAACTTAGAAACATTAGATGTAGAGGCGCTTAAAAATATTTTAACGCAACCTAAGAACGCTTTAGTAAAACAATATACTAAAATGTTAGAACTTGATAATGTCGAGTTAGAATTTACAGAAGAAGCATTAGCTGCTGTAAGTGAAAAAGCAATTGAACGTAAAACAGGTGCACGTGGCTTACGTTCTATTATTGAAGAAGCATTAATTGATATCATGTATGATGTGCCATCATCAGAAGATGTAACTAAAGTCGTAATTACAGATAAAACAATTAATGATGAAGTTGAACCAGAACTATATGACGCTGAAGGCAACTTATTGAATGATAGTAAAACATCTGCTTAATTAAATATATTGCTTAATATGCTTTAATGATTCACAGTCACCAGTGTTAAAGAAATTCAAGACAATTATAAATTGGAGTGGGACCTCGAATTCAATTTGAATTCCGTTCCACTCTTTTTTATTTTGAGTATTTGTTTGTTTAGAAATATCACAATATATATTATAATGAAACAGTTAAAATTAATTCTAAAAGAGAGGATAATCTATGAATATTAATCCTAATAATATTGATTTAATTATTAGTGCAGTTCAAGAAGCACAGTATCCAGATTCAGGTTTATCTGAAGTAGCGTTAAGCGGACGGTCAAATGTCGGTAAATCCTCATTTATAAATAGTATGATAGGTAGAAAGAATATGGCACGTACGTCACAACAGCCAGGGAAAACACAAACATTAAATTTCTTTAATATTGATGATCAATTAATATTTGTTGATGTACCTGGATATGGATATGCAAAAGTAAGTAAATCTCAACGTGAAAAATTTGGTAAAATGATAGAAGAGTATCTGACTAAAAGAGAAAGTTTAAAGTTAGTTATTCAATTAGTTGACTTACGCCACAATCCTACGGAAGATGATGTTTTAATGTATAATTATTTAAAACATTTTGATATTCCTACTTTAGTCATCTGTACTAAAGAGGACAAGATTGCTAAAGGCAAAGTTCAAAAGCACATCAAAAATATCAAAGAAAAATTAGATTTAGATCCTGATGACACGATCATTAGTTACTCATCAATTCAAAATACTAAACAGCAACAAATATGGGATTTAATTGCTGATTATTTATAATCATTACAATCTAAACAAAGTTGAAACTTTTGTTTAGATTGTTTTATGTTTAAAGTGTCAAAATTTTGACTTTAAATTAGAATCTTTCTAATTTGTTTGAGCAATCAACTTAAAATCGTTAAATTATGTGTTATACTAACAGTATTGTTAGTATTTGGAGGGCGTTATAAATGCATTTTATTGCTTTAAGTATAAATCATCGCACTGCCGATGTAGCACTTAGAGAGCAAGTCGCTTTTAGAGATGATGCCTTACGATTAGCCCATGAAGATTTGTTCGAAACTAAATCTATTTTAGAGAACGTTATTCTATCTACATGTAATCGTACTGAAGTATATGCCATAGTTGATCAAATCCATACGGGTCGTTATTATATACAAAGATTTTTAGCGCGTTCATTTGGATTTGAAGTAGATGATATAAAACAAATGTCAGAAGTTAAAGTGGGGGACGAAGCAGTTGAACATTTACTGCGTGTCACTTCTGGCTTAGATTCTATTGTACTGGGTGAAACACAAATTCTTGGACAAATGAGAGACGCATTCTTTTTAGCTCAAGATCTTCAAACAACTGGTACAATGTTCAATCATTTATTTAAACAGGCTATTACATTCGCTAAAAAAGCGCATAATGAAACTGATATAGCAGATAATGCTGTTAGCGTTTCATATGCTGCGGTTGAATTAGCTAAAAAGGTATTTGGTAAACTAAAAGGTAAACAAGCTATCATCATAGGTGCAGGGGAAATGAGTGAGTTATCACTTTTAAATTTGTTAGGTTCAGGTATTGATGATATTACTGTTGTAAATCGAACTGAAACTAATGCGTATAAATTAGCAAACAAGCACGGCGTGAATTATAATACACTTGAGTCATTACCAACTCTATTGACTGATGCGGATATTGTTATCAGTTCAACAAGTTCACCAGACTTTATTGTTACAAAATCTATGATAGAAGATGTCAATCTTCAAAGAAAAGCTTCATCATTACTGTTAATTGATATTGCAGTTCCTAGAGATATTGAACCAGATGTTAACATTAGTGAGAATATATTCAGTTATGATGTGGATGACCTTAAAGGTTTAGTTGATGCAAATTTACGAGAACGTCAAATGGCTGCAGATTTTATAGCCAGTCAGATTCCTGATGAAGTACAGGCACATAACGATTGGGTGAATATGTTAGGTGTTGTACCTGTTATTAGAGCGTTACGTGAAAAAGCAATGACAATCCAATCAGAAACGATGGATAGTATCGACAGAAAGCTTCCTAATCTTACAGATAGAGAACGTACAATAATTTCGAAACACACTAAAAGTATTATCAATCAAATGTTGAAAGATCCAATAAAACAGGCCAAAGAATTGAGTAATGATAAGAGAAGTAATGAAAAATTAGAGCTATTTCAAAACATATTTGATATTGATGCTGAAGATCCTTACGAACATATTAAAGCGCGTAAAGCACAAAAAGAAAAAGAAATGTCTATCCGTCATATCTTTAGTTTTGAATAAGCATATTTATATGGTGATAATATGCAAGAGACCCTGTTTATTAGATTTCATGAAATAATATTAATTATATATTTAATTAGTATTCTCTGTTATTTTATTGACTTCGTTAAAAAGAGTCATAAAATTAGACAATTGGGAATTTATACATTAGGGATTGTTTGGATATTACAAACAATCTCTTTGTCTGTTTATATCACTTCACATAATAGAATTCCTTTAAGTTCGTTATTTGATGTATTTTTCTTTTTATCGTGGATAATCATATGTATTGCACTGATTTTAAATGTTGTTAAAGTATTAAGTTTTTCTGTGTTCTTTCTTAATGTAATAGGATTTATCTTATTAATGATGAATACGTTTCAACCTGAACATTATTCAACAAACGTGCAACGGGTTGCAGTCATTAATGAATTATTATTAGTGCACATTGGATTAGCAGTATTAAGTTATGCATTTTTTGCTTTAGCTTTTGTTAATTCGTTGCTTTATATTATTCAGTACCGAAATTTGAGAGAGAAGAATTTTGATCAAAAGTATTTTAGGATTGGTAGCGTAGCTACACTTGAAACCGTTGTGTTCTACTCATCTTTAGGTGGATTCATCATCTTGATTTTAAGTGTTATCCTAGGTGCTCAGTGGGGCGTGTATGCCATTGGTCATAGTATCTTTGCTGACCCTAAAGTAGTACTATCGTCAATTATTACCATTTTCTACGCTATTTATTTAATAAGTCGTATCAATCACTGGTTTAAAACAATTTATTTAATCTACTTTAACATTGTGTTATTTTGCTTATGTATGGTTAATTTATTTTTTACAACGCATTTCACTTAAATTTTTTAAATGTCATTAGGAGGCAACAAGTATGCGCAAATTAGTTGTAGGCTCACGTAGAAGTAAACTTGCTTTAACACAGAGCCAACAATTTATCGATAAGTTAAAAGAAGTGGATCCAACTCTAGAAATTGAAATTAAAGAGATTGTCACAAAAGGTGATCGCATTGTAAACAAACAACTATCTAAAGTTGGTGGAAAAGGGTTATTCGTCAAAGAGATTCAGCAAGAACTTTTTGACAAAGATATCGACATGGCGATTCACTCACTTAAAGATGTGCCAAGCATCATACCTGAAGGTTTAACCTTAGGTTGTATTCCAGATAGGGAAGTACCGTTTGATGCTTATATTTCAAAAAATCATGTTCCATTACATGAATTACCAGACGGTAGTATTATTGGAACAAGTTCATTAAGACGTGGTGCTCAAATTTTATCTAAATATCCTAATTTAAAAATAAAATGGATAAGAGGTAATATTGACACGCGCCTTCATAAACTTGAAACAGAAGATTATGATGCCATTATTTTAGCTGCTGCTGGATTGAGACGCATGGGTTGGTCAGATGACATCGTTACAACGTATTTAGATAAAGATGTTTTATTACCAGCTATCGGCCAGGGTGCATTAGGTATTGAATGTCGTAGTGATGATACCGAGTTATTAGAATTATTGCAGAAAGTCCATAATCAATCAGTAGCAGACTGTGTTACTGCTGAAAGAACATTCCTTTCGGCTATGGATGGAAGTTGCCAAGTACCTATTGGTGGTTATGCCACAAACAAAGAAAATGGGGAAATTGAATTTACTGGGCTCATTATGACGCCAGATGGCTCAGAAAGATATGAACATACAGAGGTTGGTAGCAATCCAATTGATTTAGGTGAAAAAGTCAGTCGTGTATTAAAAGAGCAAGGCGCTTATGACATCATAAAAAAATTAAACGAAGAACAATCGCATTAAACCAAATTATAGAGGTGCAATGAATTATGAAACCAGTTGTAGTTATGACGCAATCGAGTGAATTTAATAGTGATTTAGTTGACATAGTGCATAAGCCATTTATTGAAATTCAATCACTTGAATTTGACTCTCAAGTTTTGCATCATAATTATGACTGGATTATTTTTTCCTCTAAAAATGCAGTTCGATTATTTTATCAATATTTGAATCAAGTAGATGTTAACTATGTGGCAGTTATTGGCAAGAAAACAGCAGAGCTATGTGAAACGTTAAATATTAATGTGGACTTTGTTCCTGATGATTACTCTCAAGAAGGATTGTTAGAACAGTTTGAACAAGAAAATCAATCTATTTTAATACCAAGTAGTGCTATGGCGCGACCTAAACTTCAACAAACGTTAGCACAAACTAATAGTGTGACCAAAATCGATTTATATAAACCTATTGCGAATGATAGAAATATTAGTGAAGTGATTCAACAAGTCGAAAGTCATAAAATTGATGCTATAACGTTTTCAAGTTCTTCTGCTGTGAACGCATATATAAAGCATGATGTGCCGAAACAGTTTGATAACTATTTTGCAATAGGAAAGCAAACTGCGAACACATTACATCAACATGGTTTAAATTCATTGGTAGCAGATAAACAAACTTCAGAATCGCTTATAAATAAAATTATTGAAAGTTGGTATAATAATGAAATTTGATAGACATAGACGATTACGTTCATCAGAATCAATGCGTAATTTAGTTAGAGAAAATCATGTTAGAAAAGAAGATTTAATTTATCCAATATTTGTAGTTGAAAAAGATGATGTAAAAAGTGAAATAAAATCACTTCCTGGCGTTTATCAAATCAGTTTAAATTTGTTAGATGATGAAATTAATGAGGCATATGACTTAGGTATAAGAGCGATTATGTTCTTTGGTGTGCCGAATGCTAAAGATGATGTAGGTTCCGGTGCATATGATCATAATGGCATTATTCAAGAAGCGACTAGAAAAGCCAAAGCATTGCATCAAGATTTATTAATCGTTGCAGATACATGTTTATGTGAATATACAGACCACGGACATTGTGGTGTGATCGATGAGCATACGCATGATGTAGATAATGATAAATCCTTACCATTGCTTGTTAGAACGGCTATTTCACAAGTTGAAGCAGGTGCTGATATTATTGCACCAAGTAATATGATGGATGGTTTTGTCGCTGAAATTCGAAAAGGCTTGGATGACGCAGGTTATTATAATGTTCCAATTATGAGTTACGGCATTAAATACGCATCAAGCTTCTTTGGACCATTCAGAGATGCGGCAGACTCTGCACCGTCATTTGGAGATAGAAAAACATATCAAATGGATCCTGCAAATCGGTTAGAAGCATTCCGTGAACTTGAAAGTGACTTAAAAGAAGGCGCAGATATGATGATCGTAAAACCTGCGTTAAGTTACTTAGATATTGTTAGAGATGTTAAAAATAATACAAATATTCCTGTTATCGCTTATAACGTTAGTGGTGAATATGCGATGACGAAAGCTGCAGCTCAAAATGGTTGGATTGATGAAGAACGTGTTGTTATGGAACAAATGGTTTCTATGAAACGCGCTGGCGCAGATATGATTATTACTTACTTTGCTAAAGACATTTGTCGTTATTTAGATAAATAAAATAACTAGTAGGAGGACTTTGATATGGGTTACGAGAAATCGATAGAGGCAATGCAAATTGCTGAAAATCTAATGCCAGGTGGTGTTAATAGCCCTGTAAGAGCATTTAAATCTGTAGATACACCAGCAATTTTTATGGATCATGCTAAAGGATCAAGAATTTATGATATTGATGGCAATGAATATATTGATTATGTATTAAGTTGGGGGCCATTAATTCTAGGACATAAGAATGAACAAGTCATTAAAAAACTTCATGAAGCTGTAGATAGAGGCACAAGTTTTGGTGCATCTACTTTAGAGGAAAATAAACTTGCTGAATTAGTTATCGAACGTGTGCCATCAATTGAAAAGGTACGTATGGTTTCGTCTGGAACTGAAGCAACATTAGCAGCTTTACGATTGGCTCGTGGTTATACAGGACGTAATAAAATCGTTAAATTTGAAGGATGTTATCACGGCCATAGTGATTCATTATTAATTAAAGCGGGTTCTGGTGTTGCAACACTTGGCTTACCTGATTCACCTGGTGTACCTGAAGGCACTGCTAAAAATACAATCACCGTTCCTTATAATGATCTTGATGCAATTAAAGTTGCATTTGAGAATTACGGGGATGATATAGCTGGTATTATTGTAGAGCCTGTTGCAGGTAATATGGGTGTTGTTCCACCTAAAGATGGATTTTTACAAGGATTACGTGATATTACAAATGATTATGGTGCACTTCTTATTTTTGATGAGGTTATGACAGGTTTCCGAGTAGGATACAATTGTGCACAAGGTTACTTTGGTATTACTCCAGATCTTACTTGCTTAGGTAAAGTTATCGGTGGCGGACTACCAGTAGGTGCTTTTGGTGGTAAAAAAGAAATAATGGATAAAATTGCGCCAGTAGGTAATATTTATCAAGCAGGAACACTTTCAGGTAACCCGTTAGCGATGACAAGTGGTTATGAAACATTAAGTCAATTGACACCTGAGTCATATGACTATTTCCAAGAATTAGGTGATATGTTAGAAGAGGGACTTAAAAAAGTCTTCAGTAAACATAACGTCCCAATCACTATAAATAGAGCTGGTTCTATGATTGGATACTTCCTAAATGAAGGACCTGTCACTAATTTTGAAGAAGCAAATAAAAGTGATTTAGAACGATTTAGTCAAATGTATCGTGAAATGGCAAAAGAAGGGGTATTCTTACCACCATCTCAATTTGAAGGTACTTTTTTATCTACAGCACATAGTAAAGAAGACATTGAAAAAACCATCCAAGCATTTGATACTGCTCTAAGTCGTATTGTATAATGTTATGAAATAGAATGAGGTTAGGACTTTCAACTCGATGATGTCTTAACCTCATTTTTAATGAAAGAAGTGGATGCATAATGAAAAAAATATGGATCAATAACTTTATTCTTTTAGTGACAGCAATTGTAATAAGCTTGATACTGCATGTTGCACACATTCTTTTACCATTTATGTTTGGTCCTATTATTGCATCAATAATTGTCATTAAAGTATTTAAATTAGAGGTTAAATGGCCTTTTTGGTTCAGTCAGATTGGTCTTATTTTATTAGGTGTTCAAATCGGATCGACATTCACAATTGAAGTGCTTCATGATATCAATGATGATTGGCTGACAATTATAATTGTTACACTATTACTCATCATTTTATCGCTACTGATAGCATTCTTTTTTAAGAAAATAGCAAATGTTAACACTGAAACGGCGATATTAAGTGTTATACCCGGTGCATTAAGTCAAATGTTGATCATGGCTGAGGAAAATAAAAATGCAAATATACTCGTGGTGAGTTTAACGCAAACGTCTCGAGTCATTTTTGTAGTGATATTAGTACCAATGATTTCATATTTCTTTAGTAGTCATGGTGATAATGGCGTAACGCCTCTGAAAGCACCACCACTAACAGAAGTACTTAACTTATCGCAAGTAATATTACTCGTGTGTTGTATTGCCATTGTTTATAGTTTTATGGCGAAAATTAATTTTCCTACTAAACAATTATTAGCGCCTATATTAGTTTTGGTTATTTGGAATTTGACGACACAACACATATTTACATTGGATAACTATATCCTTGCTTCTGCACAAGTGATATATATGATTAGAATCGGACTACAGATTGCCAATTTACTCTCAGATTTAAAAGGTCGTATTGCCGTAGCTATAATTTATCAAAATGTCTTTTTAATCATTGGATCATTTATCATGGTATACGTTGTGCATCTGTTTACAAATAATAATATTAATGAATTATTTTTAGGTGGGGCGCCGGGAGGTATGAGTCAAATTGTTCTAGTCGCAATGGCAACTGGGGCAGATGTGGCAATGATTTCCAGTTTCCATATATTTAGAATCTTTTTTATTTTATTTGTAGTAGCACCTATCATCGGCTTTTTCTTACGTGGTGGTATATCGAAATTTCTGAAAAAAAGATGAGGTTGGGGCAAAATAGTTAGATAATACTACTTGGTAAATTTACAGTAGCCGATTGAACTAAGTAGATGCTTAAATCAAACGTTTAACAAACCTAGTTATCCTTGCTAGCCGGGTCCTAGCTAAGTGAATGTCATCATAAAAAGCTACAAGCTAAGCAAGCTGGGGTGGGACAACAAATATATTTTATTTCTGTGCCACCCCATATTAATTTTATGAAGGTTTAGATGGGCATCCTTTTAAATGAGCGTCATATAACCCAGCCGCTTCTAAAAATGAAAATACGGTTACTGGACCAAGAAACTTAAAGCCATATTTTTTTAAGTCTTTAGACAATTGCTTAGCACGATCATCTACGGTTAATCTTTCCGAAGCATTTGTGTAGTTTAAATCAATGGGTTTGTGATTTACATAAGACCATAAAAAGTGGCTAAAGCTACCATAGTCTTTTTCTATTTCGAAATAGCCCTTGGCTTGTGACACAATGGCTTCTAACTTTTTACGATTATGAACAATATTTGGAAATTCCATTAATGCATCAATATCACTTGGTGTCATTTGTGCAATTTTGCTTGGTTCGAAGTTGTAAAATGCTTCTTCATATGAGTGCTTCTTTTTTAATATAGTGAGCCATGATAGCCCAGCGTGTTGAGATTCTAGAGCTAAAAGTTTAAACAATGCTTTACTATCATACATAGGTTGTCCCCAGACATTGTCATGATAATCTAAGTAAGTCGGGTCTGTTGTGCTAAATGCACATTCATTCATAAATATACCTCCAAGAGATTGACTTATCACGATTTCCATTATACTATAATTAAGTAATGAAATATATTATTGGGAAGAGTAAGTTTGAATGATAGCACAGAGAGCATATGGTCGGTGTAAATATGTATAACATTCAATCTGAAGGTAGCCCACTTGAACTTTTATTGAACAATTAATAAGTAGATAAAAGCGTGTTTGAGCGTTAATCAAATTAAGTGCAAGTATATGGATATATGCTTGAATTTAGGTGGTACCACGGAACATCCGTCCTATGTTATTTAGGAGGATGTTTTTTTAATTATTAGGAGGTTTTTAATCGATGAACATGGAGCCTAAGTATAATCCACGCGAAGTTGAGGCTGGGCGTTATGAAGAATGGGTAAAGAATGGTTATTTCAAACCCTCAGAAGACAAATCAAAAGAAACATATACAATTGTAATTCCACCACCCAATGTAACAGGTAAATTACATCTTGGACATGCATGGGATACAACGTTACAAGATATCATTACGCGAATGAAACGTATGCAAGGTTATGACACTTTATATTTACCTGGTATGGACCATGCTGGTATTGCTACTCAAGCTAAGGTAGATGCTAAATTAAAAGAACAAGGCATTTCTCGTCATGATATTGGGCGTGAGAAGTTCTTAGAACATGCTTGGTCATGGAAAGAGGAATACGCATCATTTATTCGCCAACAATGGGCTAAATTAGGTTTAGGACTTGATTATAGTCAAGAACGATTTACTTTGGATGACGGATTAAGTAAAGCAGTGAGAAAAGTCTTTGTTGACTTATACAATAAAGGTATCATCTATCGTGGAGAACGTATTATTAACTGGGATCCCGAAGCTCGAACTGCGCTATCAGATATTGAAGTCATTCATGAAGACGTTGAAGGTCATTTTTATCATTTTAAATATCCTTATGCTGATGGTGAAGGGTATATTGAAATCGCAACAACAAGACCTGAAACAATGTTAGGAGATACTGCTATAGTAGTAAATCCAAATGATGACCGCTATAAAGATGTAATTGGAAAGACAGTTATATTACCTATTGTTGGTCGTGAATTACCAATATTAGCTGATGAATATGTTGATATTGATTTTGGTAGTGGGGCAATGAAAGTTACACCTGCACACGATCCAAATGACTTTGAAATTGGGCAACGACATGATTTAGAAAATATTATAGTCATGGATGAAAATGGTAAAATGAACGAAAAAGCTGGTAAATATGCTGGTTTAGATCGCTTCGAATGCCGTAAACAGTTAGTTGAAGACTTAAAAGCGCAAGATTTAGTTATTAAAATTGAAGCGCACGTTCACTCAGTTGGGCATTCTGAACGTTCTGGTGCTATTGTTGAGCCGTACTTATCTACGCAATGGTTTGTAAAAATGAAACCACTAGCACAACGTTCACTTGATAATCAAAAAACGGATGATCGCATTGATTTTTATCCACCACGTTTTGAGAATACTTTCAATCGCTGGATGGAAGAAATTAGAGACTGGACGATTTCTAGACAATTATGGTGGGGACACCAAATTCCTGCATGGTATCATAAAGAAACAGGAGATATTTATGTTGGAGAAGAAGCACCTAAAGACATTGATAATTGGGAACAAGATGAAGATGTATTAGATACTTGGTTCTCAAGCGCGTTATGGCCGTTCTCAACTTTAGGTTGGCCAAATATCGATGCCGACGATTACAAACGCTACTATCCTACGAATGCGTTAGTAACGGGTTATGACATTATCTTTTTCTGGGTTGCGAGAATGATATTCCAAGGTCTGGAATTTACAGATAGAAGACCATTCAATGATGTTTTACTTCATGGATTAGTTCGAGCTGAAGATGGTCGAAAAATGAGTAAGTCTTTAGGTAATGGTGTAGACCCTATGGATGTTATTGAAGAATATGGGGCAGACAGTCTCAGATATTTCTTAGCAACAGGATCATCACCTGGTCATGATTTACGTTACTCTACTGAAAAAGTAGAATCCGTTTGGAATTTCATTAATAAAATTTGGAACGGTGCACGTTTCAGTTTAATGAATATTGGAGAAGAATTTAAATTCGAAGATATCGACTTAAGTGGTAATTTATCCCTTGCAGATAAATGGATACTAACTCGCTTAAACGAAACAATAGAAACAGTTACAAACTTAAGCGAGAAATATGAATTTGGTGAAGTTGGTCGAGCATTATATAACTTCATTTGGGATGAATTCTGTGATTGGTACATTGAAATGAGTAAAATCCCAATGAATGGTGATGATGAGGTACAAAAACAAACAACACGTTCTGTTTTAAGTTACACACTTGATCAAACAATGAGAATGTTACATCCATTCATGCCATTTGTCACTGAGAAGATATGGCAAAGTCTTCCACATGAAGGAGAAACAATTGTAAAAGCATCATGGCCAACTGTTAAAGAAGAATATATCTTTGAAGATAGTAAACAAACGATGCAACAATTAGTTGAAATCATCAAATCTGTAAGACAATCACGTGTTGAAGTGAATACACCACTTTCAAAAGCTATTCCTATTTTCATTCAAGCCAAAGATGAAAATATTAAAGCAACACTTATTGAAAATGCAGATTATATTCATAAATTCTGTAATCCAAGTGAATTAACGATAGATACACATATTGATATACCAGAAAAAGCGATGACTGCAGTTGTAGTTGCTGGTAAAGTTGTATTGCCTTTAGAAGGTTTAATCGATATGGATAAAGAAATTGCACGCTTAGAAAAAGAATTAGATAAATTACAAAAAGAACTAGATCGTGTTGATAAAAAATTATCTAATGAAAATTTTGTTAATAAAGCGCCAGAAAAAATCATCAACGAAGAAAAAGAAAAACAACAACGTTATCAAGAAAAATATGATGGTGTGAAAAACAGAATTGAACAATTAAAAGCATAGGAGAATCGCCAATGAATTACCTAGAGAGTTTGTATTGGATACATGAGAGAACTAAATTTGGTATCAAACCCGGTGTAAAACGTATGGAATGGATGCTAGATCGTTTGAATAATCCTCAATTAAATATCAGAGGCATACATGTTGGTGGTACAAATGGTAAAGGCTCAACTGTCGCTTATATAAGAGCCGCTTTAGTTGAAAATGGTTATGAAGTAGGAACGTTCACTTCTCCATTTATTGAAACGTTCAACGAAAGAATCAGTTTAAATGGACTTCCAATTACAAATGATGAAATTGTTGAATTAGTTGAAATAGTTAAACCAATTAGTGAAGCTTTAGAACAAGAAACAGAATTAGGTGGCGCTACTGAATTTGAAATCATCACAACGATGATGTTCGTTTACTTTGGTCAAATCCATCCAGTTGATTTCGTTGTTGTTGAAGCGGGATTAGGTATAAAAAATGATTCCACTAATGTGTTTAATCCAATTCTCTCAGTACTTACAAGTATAGGATTAGATCATACAGATATATTAGGCAACACATATTTAGATATTGCAAAAGATAAAGGTGCAATTATCAAGCCGAATACACCTGTCATTTATGCTGTTAAGAATGAGGAAGCACTTAAATATATCCGTGATCTTGCAGAGAGTACTGAAGCAAAACCTATTGAACTTGATCGTGAAATCGTTGTGGTTTCACAAGATGATGAATTTACTTACCGATATAAAGATTATGAGCTCGAAACAATTATTCTAAATATGCTTGGAGAACATCAAAAAGAAAATGCATCTCTCGCCATTACTGCACTGATAGAACTTTACGAGCAAGATGTTATCACTTTGGATTTTAATAAGATGATTGATGCAATTGAGAGTGTTACATGGACTGGTCGCATTGAACAAGTCAAAGAGAATCCATTAATGATTATCGATGGTGCGCATAATAATGAAAGTATTGAAGCACTAATTGATACTATCAAAAATTATTATGACAATGAAAAAATGGATATTCTTTTCTCAGCCATAAAAGGTAAACCGGTTCACGGTATGCTTAATAAACTTGAAGAAATATCAAATCACTTATATTTCACTGAATTTGATTTCCCTAAAGCACTAACTAAAGAGGAATTGTCCGAACAAGTAAATCTAGAAAATATTGAATTCATCGATGACTATGTGTCGTTTATAAAGAATTACGATGGTGACGGGCTATTAATTACCGGTAGTTTGTATTTTATAAGTGAAGTAAAAAGTAATACTGAGTTTTAAATTTAAAGTAGTTTATTCCCAAGTTGTCTAGGTAACTAAAAAATACCTAGTTGACTTGGGAATTTTAGTTATAACGAAAATTTAAAAAACCGCTTCAATTACTCCCTGTTTTTTAGATACTATATATTATTTATAATATAAATTACACAACTTATTTACTTTTAAAGGGGAAACGTTATACTTATTATAGGTGATGCTAGTGCTAATAACGTCTTTTGTTTGTAGTGTTCTCTTTAGTTTTTTATATCAACTGACAAATATGACGCAATTGAAATTCAATTATCTAACAATGCGTTCTAAATGTGATTATTGTGACTCGAAATTACAATGGTTTGTTCTAATACCTATACTTAGCTTTTTTATTTTAAGAGGGAACACCGCTTGTTGTCACAATAAGTTAAAACGTCATTATATTATAGGAGAATGCTTATCGTTTATACTGATTCCGATAATTATTTATTTCGACGTCCAAGTGCATTTATCCCTTTTCATTACCACGTATTTATTTTTACTGACCATGGCACTATATGATATAGAAACATTATCCATTAATGTATTTATGTTAATTCTCTTCGCGATAGTGTGTACGGCACACTCAATATTTTATTTTTCCACATTTATTATTTTTTTCTTCATATTACATCTATTTTATTTTTTATCCCCTAAACACATAGGCTACGGTGATATACTACTTTTAACCATTTTATCCTGCTTTTTCCCTTATCACTTTTACGTAATATTTTTACTCTTTACACTTTTTATTGCTATTATCGTTTCTTCAGTTTTACTCATTACGAAACAGCAAACGTATATTCCATTTGTACCATTTATGTTTATTGGATTTATATTTGCAAGCTGTTTACATCAGTACACACTAATGTATTTATAGAAAGGTTGATAATTATTGAGAATTAAAAGTATGGCAAAGTCTGAATTACCTAGAGAGCGACTCATACATAATGGAGAGAAAAGCTTATCTAATAGTGAGTTGTTGGCAATTCTTATTAATACAGGAAGGCAAGGATTTTCAAGTATAGATATTGCCAATGAATTAATCATACGTTTTGATGGTTTAAAAGCGCTCAAACATTTATCAATAAATGACTTTACAAAAATTAAAGGAATAGGATTATATAAAGCAGTCATACTTAAAGCTGCTTTTGAACTAGGTGAGAGAATGTATGCTAGAGACCTTAGTGAAAAGATTAAAATAACATCTCCAAGTGACGTTGCAGATATTATGATGTCAAAGATGAAAGATTTGACTCAAGAACATTTTGTTGTACTCTTATTAAATTCTAAAAATATTGTTATTAAAGAAGAAACAATTTATAAAGGAACATTGAATTCATCAGTTATTCATCCACGAGAAGTCTTTAAAGCAGCTATTAGAGCATCTAGTAATGCCATTATCGTATTACATAACCATCCTTCTGGCGATGTCTTAAACATAGTATCCTAAACT